>JAODNL010000551.1 GCA_025465405.1 Pseudonocardiales bacterium
GTTCGTAGGCGTGCCGGATCCCGCGCGAGGAGATGTCGTTGCCGCCGGCATCGAAGCCGTGCTGCTGCGCCAACGCGACGAAGTCGCCGACCCCGGCGCCGACGTCGAACAGCCGAGGTGACGCGTCGTGCCGGTCGACCAGGCCGCGTAGTCGACGCAGCACCCTGACCCGCAGCTCGTCGTCGCCCCGGAGCGAGTCGACGTAGGCCTCCCAGTCGGCACCCTCGACGTACTCGGGCTCACCCTGGAACGGCGGAGGGTCCAGGACGAACACCATCTTGCAGTCCGGGCAACGCCCGACGTCGAACGACCAGAACGTCGAATGCCGGAGCAGGCGGACCCGCTTGGACCCGCAGGCCTCACAGGCCCGCGGCTGCGCGAGCTGCGCGGTCATCGCTGGCCGCCGGCCACGGCTTCGGCGCGGGCCCCGGTCGCGGCGAGCACAGTCGCGCGCGTCTGGGCTGCCGCTCGGGCCCACGTGAAGTCATCGGTGTGCCGGCAGGCCGCCTCGATCCGCTCCGGGGGTGTGTCCAGCGCGATGGTCACGGCGTCGGCCAACGCGGTGGCGTCGGAGCCGGCCGTCACCGTGGCGTGCCCGCCACTGACCTCGAGCAGTGCTTGATCCGGCGTGATCACGACCGGGATGCGCAACCGCATCGCCTCCACGACGGGAAGCCCGAATCCCTCGAAGTCAGAAGGGAAAACCACCAGAGACGCGGATGCGAACCGCTCGCGGAAGTCACCGTCGGACAGCCACGGCAGCAGCGTCACGGCATCGCTCAGGCCGAGGCGATCGACGCGTGCCTGGACGGCGGCCCGTTCGGCGGCAGCCAGCCCGACGACGACCAGCGGCAACGCGTCGCCACGCGCTCGGAGCCTGGTCCAGGCGGCCAGGACGAGATCGACGTTCTTGTTGCCGTACTGCCCGAACGCGATCGCATACTGCTCGTCGGCCCGCCCGGTCGGCCAGGAATCGACGTGATCGGCGCCGTGGAGGGCGACGCCGAGCGCGCGGGAGCGCAGCCATGGGCGGGACGCCAGCAGGTCGGTCTTGGTCCGCTCGGACACACAGACGACTCCGTCGGCCTGCCGGAAGCCGGCGCTGTAGCTGACGGTGCGCATCGTCCGTGCTCGCCGGGAGAATTGCTCGGGGCGCAGCTCGTGCCGCAGGTCGTGCGCGGTGATCACGCGCGGGCAGGGCAGCGGCGTGAGCGTGGTGGTCGGCAGCACACCGAACAGCGCGTCCGCTCCGACCTTCCGGCACAGCCGGGGCAGCTCGAAGGACTGGGCACGCAGGCGGCCGGCCGTGTCGTTCCGGCCGAACTCGACCCGGTGCACGACGACGGAGTCCGGGATGGGTAGCTCGGCTCGCGGCCCGAGCGCGATGTGCAGTTCGTCGTCGACACCCAGCTGCTGCCAACCGTCGAGTACGTGCTCGACCACCACTGCCAGGCTCATCCCGCTGATCGGGAGGCCGTCGATGACGACGCGCACCGTTACCGCCAGGTGCCGAGTACAGAGAACTCTTCCGGCACCAACTCGTCGAATGCGGCGGCGGCAGCCGAGTCGGTGCCCCGACACGCCGCGACGTCCCAGAAGTAGTAGCCGAGGTGAACCGGTCGAGGCTCGAGGCTGGCGGCCTGCGTCAGCGCGTCGGAAATGTCCAGGCGTCCCAGGGGATCGCCGCCGTTGTCCCAGATCGCCAGGTCCGTGTAACCGAGGTCGGCCAGTTTCTTCCAGACGTCGTTCGGATCACCGGCGTCGGCCCCCCGCGCCATGATCGGATCGAACTCGAAGAAGAGGACGGGTCCACTGTCGGCCCAGGCTTCGGCGACCGCCGGCACGAGCACCGGGTCGAAGCCGTCCGTGTCGGACTTCACCAGGCGCAGCTGGTCGAAGTCCGGGTGCTTGGCGCGCAAGTCCCGCACCGAGATCGCGGGCATGGACGGGTGCTCGCCGGTCTGCACGAATCGAGTCGTGCCGTGCTGACGCACCGGGCTGGCCGCGTCCCATGCACCGTCCACGCCCGTCAGCAAGGCTTCTTCGATGGTGGCGCGCGGATTGTCGCCGACGTTCTTGCGCAGGTAGTTGACCCAGTACGGATCACCCTCCACACACAGGACTTCGGCATCGGTGTTCGCGATGATCTGCGCGGCCGAGTCGCCGATGTTCGCGCCGACGTCGAGCATCCGCAGCGGCCCGCTCGCCGGCACAGCGCGGGCGTGGAGCGCCACGGCGAGGCGAACGAGATTCTGTCCGTACGTGGGACAGGACCGCGCGAAGTCGGGCAGCGGATGCGACCACGGCAGGTAGAGATCGACACCCTGAATGTGCCTGCGCACCGAGCGATTCGGCATCAGCCGTCGCCAGGGGGCGACAGTCCGAAGATAGGTTCGGACGTGCTCCTGACGGGTCGACGGCATGCCGAGAGTCTAAGGCTGCCCTACGATTCTCGCGTGTCGAACTCGGAGGCTGATCGGGCCGCGTCACCACGCGCGAAGCCGATCGACCTGTCCATGGCCGGCAATGGAACGTTTCGCGCCGGACGGCCCAAGCTCCTGATCGGACTGTGGCTTCTGGTCGAGTGGCTTCTGGTCACGAATCCGCTGCAGATCTCGTCTGGAATTCGGGTGCGCGCCCTGCGAGCCTTCGGCGCGACCATCGGCGACGGCGTGATCATGCGGCAGCGGGTGCGCGTCAAGTTCCCCTGGCGGTTGTCGATCGGTGCTCGCTGCTGGATCGGCGAGGGCGTCTGGATCCATAACCAGGGCCAGCTCACGATCGGCTCGGACACCGTCATCTCGCAGGAGAGCTTCATCACTACCGGCAGCCACGACCTGCGCCGGACCATGGATCTTGTCATCAAGCCGGTGACGATCGGCAACGGAGTCTGGGTGACGTCGCGGTGCATGGTGCTGCAGGGTGTCGACATCGGCGACAACGCCGTGGTCCTGCCGGGTAGCGTCGTCGACCGATCCCTTGCGCCACAGGGAATCTACGGTGGAATGCCCGCGCGCTTCGTCAAACACCGGGAGATGGAATCCGAATGAGCGAACGGCAGCGAGCATGAGCAACTCACCTCTCGGCTGGGACGAGATCTTCGACCAGTCCAAGGCCGGCATGGACAGTGCCGTGCCGTTCCTGTCCATCGCCCACGTGCTCGCGGCAGAGGCCAAGGTCGTGGTCGAGGTGGGCTGCGGCCGCGGCGCGCAGGTCAACGGCGCGAGCGGGCGTGCGTTCCAAGACCTGCGCGGAGAGGGCCGCACGGTCGTCGGTATCGACATCGACTCAGCCGGCGTCGACAACCCGATCATCGACGACTTCCGGCTCATCCCACCGTCAGGCGAATGGCCCCTCGACGACGGCGAGGCCGACCTGGCAGTGAGCGACTGGACGCTCGAACACGTGGCGAACCCTCAGCAGTTCGTCGCGGAGCTGACGCGCGTGCTTCGGCCGGGCGGCGTCCTGGTCGCGCGCACGATCAGCCGCCATTCACCGCTGTCGCTGGTGGCGCGCACCGTCCCGAACACTAGGCACGCGGGGGTTCTTCGCGTGCTGCAGCCGCGACGGGAAGCCCGTGACGTTTTCCCCACCGAATACCGCATGAACACCCGCAAGGACATCGCCGCACTCTTCGACCGCGACTACGACTGGGCGGTCGCGCACCGCACCGGACTCGAGCAGTACCTGCTGCCCTGGCCACGCCTGGCCCGCGTCGCCGCCGTCACCGAGCCGCGCCTGCCCTCAGCCCTTCGCGCCAGCATGGTGCTGTACGCGCGCAAGCGTCTCCCGGCGGCCTCGTAGATAATGCTCGCGTGACGTTTCGGATCCTTTACGTCTGCACGGGCAATATCTGCCGCTCCCCGATGGCCGAGCGGCTGTTCCGCGCGTGGATGGAGCCAGGTACCGACGTGGCGGTCGAGAGTGCGGGCATGTCGGCGCTGGTGGGTCATGGCATCGACCACTCGACGGCGGCGGCGCTCGGGCAGCTCGGCGTGGATCCCTCGGGGCATCAGGCCCGGCAGTTCGAGGACTACATGGCCGCCGACGCCGACCTGATCCTGACCGCCGCGCGCGAACACCGCGACGAGATCCTGGTGCGCGTGCCGTCGACGTTCAAGCGCATCTTCACGATGCGCGAGTTCGCCCGGCTCATCCAGGACGTGCCGATGGGCGATCCGTACGACATGGTGGCAATCGCCGCCGCCGGGCGCGGCGTCGCCCGGCGGCCGCGCCGGGCCGACGACGACGACCTCGAAGATCCGTTCCGCGGGCCGGTCGGTCAGGCGCGCCGGGTGGCCGAGGTGGTCACCGCCACGATCAGGCAGACGCTCGACGGGTTGGGGTTCAACGGTCCGCGCGAGCGCTTCCCACGTCCAGAAGGCGAACGTCCGCTTCCGTACGTGCGCTGACGCCTATCTGCCCCGAGCGGTGACCGTGCCGCGGTACCACTCGTACGTGCTCGCCAGTCCCTCCGCGAGGCCGATCTGCGCCTTCCAGCCGAGCGAGTTGATCCGCGACACGTCGAGCAGCTTCTGCGGCGTGCCGTCCGGCTTGGACGTGTCGTATTCGATACCGCCGCTGAAGCCGACCACGTCGGCGACGAGCCGCGCGAGCCCGGCGATGGTGACGTCCGTTCCGGTACCGACGTTGATCGGCTCCGGGTCGTCATAGTTCTCGAGCAGGAACACGCAGGCGCGAGCAAGGTCGTCGACGTGCATGAATTCCCGCCGCGGCCGTCCCGTTCCCCAGATCGTGACACTGTCAGCGCCGGCGGCGCGCGCCTCGTCGAAGCGCCGGATCAAGGCGGGAAGGACGTGAGAGGTCGCGAGATCGAAGTTGTCGTTCGGCCCGTACAGGTTCGTCGGCATCGCGGATATGTAGGGCAGCCCGTACTCGCGGCGCAGTGCCTGCACGTGCAGGATGCCGGTGATCTTCGCAATGGCATAGGCGTCGTTCGTCGGCTCCAGCGGGCCGGTGAGCAGCGAGTCCTCGCGGATCGGCTGCTCGGCGAACTTCGGGTAGATGCAGCTCGATCCGAGAAAGAGCAGCCGTTGCACGCCGAACTCCCGCGCTGCGTCGAGCACGTTCACCTGGATGCGCAGGTTGTCCGACAGGAACTCCGCCGGGCGGGTGGAGTTCGCGAGGATGCCGCCGACGTGTGCCGCCGCGAGCACGACATACGCCGGTCGCGTCCGGGCGAAGAACGCGAACGTCGCGTCGCGCTCGCGCAGGTCGAGCTCGGCGCTGCGCCGACCGATCAAGTCTGTGAACCCGCGATTTTCCAGCTCGCGCCAGATTGCCGAGCCGGCCAGTCCGGCATGGCCGGCGACGTAGAACGGAGCGGTCTTGTCGACAGCGAACGACACGGCGCTCAGTATGCGCCGCGGCCCTGGAGCACCGCCCACACGGTGCGGGCGATGATCGCCAGATCCAGCGCGAGCGACCAGTTCTCGACGTAATAGAGGTCCAGCCGCACCGACTCGTCCCAGGACAGGTCGCTGCGACCGCTCACCTGCCACAGCCCAGTCATGCCCGGCTTCACGAGCAGTCGGCGATGCATGTGGGTGTGGTAGCGCTCGACCTCGTCGGGCAGCGGCGGCCGCGGGCCGACGAGCGACATCGAACCGCCGAGGACGTTGAACAGCTGCGGCAGCTCGTCGATCGAGAACTTGCGCAGCAACCGCCCCACCGGCGTCACCCGCGGGTCGCACCGCATCTTGAAGAGCATCCCGCCCTCGGACTCGTTCAGCTGCAGCAGATCGGCCCGCCGAGCGTCGGCGTCGCGGTACATCGAGCGGAACTTGTAGACCTTGATCTGACAGCCTTCCTGCCCCATCCGCAGGCTGCGGTAGAGGATCGGCCCGCGGCTCGTGACGCGGACCAGAACGGCGATCACGAGCAGCAGCGGGGCGACTGCCGCCAGGATGATCGCGGCGCCGAGGACGTCGACGCCCCGTTTCACCAGGCGGCGCAGGCCGGTGAACTGCGGCTGGTCCACCCACATCAGCGGCAGGCCCTCGACCGGGCTCACGTGGACGCGCGGCCCGGCCACCTCGGTCAGGCCGGGTGCCATGACCATGTTGCGGCCGGTGCCTTCCAGTGCCCAACCCAGCTCACGGATCCGGCGCGGGCCGAGGCCCGATCCGGCCACCGCGACGATGTCCACCCCGAGCTCCTCGGCCAGCGCGGCCGCCTTGCTGACCTCGCCGACGACCGGGACGCCGTGCGCGACCTCGTCGCCGGCCTCCGCGTCCTCCACGCAGGCACCGACCACGACCAGTCCGGCCTCCGGGTTGCGCGAGGTGACCTCCGCAAGATGCCGCACGGACTCGCTCGTGCCGACCGCGAGGATCGCGCTGGTCCAGTGGCCCCGTTTGCGGCGCGCGTGCACCGCTTGCCGACCGATGTAACGCGCGACCAGCATGAGCAGCGCGCCTAGTGGGATGACGATCGCGACGAAGGTGCGGGCGAGCAGGATGCCGGTCAGGTAGCCGATCACGGCCACCGCGCCGATCAGGTTCATGCTGCCGCGTAGCACGCGCTGGTACTCACGTGCGCCGGTACTGATTCGCCGGATCTCGTACGCACCGGCCGCGTGCAGGCTCAGCAGCCAGCCGAGCGTGATGAACCCGCTCCAGAACAGGTAGGAGACGGTCAGCACGTCCGTCCCGAAGCCGAACCGGATCAGCCACCCCAGTGCGGTGGCGACCACCGCCGACACCGCGTCGGTGACGAGCAGCTGGCGGACGAAGGTCCGCGACCAGCTTGCGACCGGCTCCCGTTTGGCGGCGGCCCAGCTGGACGAATCGAGCGTCGTCGACAGCCCGGGTGGCACCGAGACCAGCGTCGACGCGAGTGTCTGGCCGGGAAGATCATCCGATTCCGGCCTGGGGACAACTGTCGTCACCTACCTCATCCCTCCCTCGCTGCCTCCAGCGGCGGCGAGAACAGGCGCGCCCCCACGCACGCGAGCATGGCCGGCTGCTTCGGCCAAAATCTCTTCGAACTGTGACCCGATGCGTTCGATGTCGAAGCGCTCGACGGCGAGCGCGCGCGCCCGCTCACCAAGCGCCCGCAGCGCCTCGGGTTCGGCGGAGATCTCGGCCAGCCAGCGGGCTGCCTCGGTGGCGCCGGCGAGCGTCGGCGCGGCGACGCAACCACCGGAGGCGCGCACGTCGGCCGCGCACGGGTTGCCGTCCGGGACCAGCGCGATCGTGGGCCGGCCGACGGACAGGTAGCTGAGCACCTTGCTGGGTACGGAGAACTGCGCCGCGTCGGGCTCCAGAAGCGCGATCATGACGTCCGCGCTGGCGAGCACGTCACTGAGCACGTCCGCCGGCTGGTAGCCGATCACCCGCACGTCCGCCCGTCCGGCCGACGCGGCGGCAAGATCGTCGGCGCCGACGCCCTCCGACACGACGACCAGCATGGCGTTCAGGCCGCGGGCCCGCGTGGCGTCGAGGAGGTCGAGCAGCAGCATCGGGTTGTGCTTTCGGCCGAGGGTGCCCGCATACATGATCCGGACCGGCTCGGTAGGCAGCTGCTGGCCGGCCGCCCACGCGTTGGCACGCCGACCCGGCGTGAGTTCGTCCAGCGGGGCCCAATTCGGGATCACCTGGACGTGGTCGCATCGCACGCCCCAGCGCGCGTACTGCGCACGAAAGGGCTCGCCGATCGCCACCACGGCGCTGGCCGACTCGACCTGGGCGCGCTCGATCCGCTCGACCCGATCGCGGACCGTCGCGGCCAGCCGTCTCGGGAGCTTGCGCTCAGCCTCACCGGCAACCCCGAGGCTGTAGACATCCTGGTGCCACAGCACCCAAGGCAGCTTGCGGCGGGTGAAGTACCGGCGCATCCGCGCCAGCGCGAACAGCGGCACGTTGCAGGCCACCACCACGTCGAACGCCTCGGCCTCGAGCTGCTGGCGCCACGCGTCGGCGTAGGCGAGCTCGAAGCGACTCCGCCCGATGGGCGAGTACTTCACCATCGGGGCGCCCGCGGTCAGGCCCTCCATGCGAAGGGTGGCCGGATCCTGTGCGCCGACCTCGAGCCGGCCATGCCCGGTGATGTACTGAGAGCTGTATCCATGCAGCACGTCGTGACCCCGGGCGGCCAGGTTCCGAGCCAGCTGCGCCTGGAACGGATGGCCGCTGAAGTCGTGAAGGTTCACGCGCATGCTCTCAAGAACGAGGGAACCTGTTACAGGTTGCGCCGCCGCTCGGTGCGCCTTGGTTAAACTTGCGTGTCGTGAGTGCTACGCCCCGCAAGATCAGAGTTGTCGGTGACCCGGTCCTGCAGGCACAGTGCCGTCAGGTGACCGAATTCGATGACGATCTTGCGACGTTGATCGACGATATGTTCGCGTCAATGGCCGTCGCCGAGGGCGTGGGGCTGGCCGCTCCGCAGGTCGGAGTCGACCTCGCGGCATTCGTATACGACTGCGTCGACGCCGACGGACAGCGGCACGTCGGCCACGTGATCAACCCGACGATCACGACATCTGGGCCGATGGAGGAGCACGAGGAGGGCTGCCTGTCCGTGCCTGGCCCGTACCAGCCGCTCACCCGCCCGTTCGAGGCCACCGTGCGCGGTGTCGACAAGACCGGCGCGCCGATCGAGGTCACCGGCACCGGCTTCTTCGCTCGCTGTCTGCAGCACGAAACCGAGCATCTTCGCGGTGTGCTGTATATCGATCATTTGCCGCGCAATCGCCGGCGCCGCGTCCTGCGCGAGATGGAGCCGTTCGAGTGGAATGCGCCGGTGCCGTGATCGGCGTCACACGGCGCCCAGGGCAGTCAGGTCGACCAGCGAGACCTGAGCGCAGCCGAGCGTCACTCCCGGCGCACCCTGCACGTAGTACGTGAAGACCGTCTTGCTGCCTTGTGGCATGACCGGCATGTCGAACTCCCACACCGACACCGCGTTGCCGTCGGTGTTCGTCAGCTCCTGGGTGCACAGCGCGTAGCCGCAGATTGCCTTGAACGACACGGAGTCGGCCAGCACGCACGACCAGCTGCCGCCCGCCGGAACGCTCGGCGCGTCGAGCACGAAGGCCAGCTGCATCCGGTGTCCCGCCGCCGGCTGGGACGCCAGCGTGCCGATCACGTAAGACGCCGGCGTCGTCTTGGCGGTCAGCATCCCCTTGTTGCCGAGCCAGCCCGCGCCGGTCTCGCGTCGGTACGTGTTGCCTCCGGGTGCACCCGCGACGTCCCACGTCCCCTTGCCGGTCTGGCACACGTCGGTCAACAGTGCGCCCTCGGGCGTGTAGCCCGACAGCAGTGGCGCGGGTGCCGTGCCGGGGATGGCATTGAGCACGTCGGCGAGCGCTCGCCCCATCGCGCCGGCGCCGGCCGCCGTGGGATGAACACCGTCCGCGGGGTTGCCGAAGCCGGCGCGGTAGTGCCCGGTGGCCGGATCGATGAGTGCGGCATGGAAGTCGACGAGCGGTAGCCCGGCCTGTCGGGCGAATCGGGTGATCCACACATTGAACGCGGTCAGCTGGCGCAGCCGCGGGCCGGTCAGCACGTTGTACGGCGGGATCGTGGCGAGGATCGGAAGGGTGCCGGCCTTCTGAAGGGCGGTGACCATCTGCTGGATGTTCTGCTGCGTCTGGCTGAGTGCGATCTTGCCGATGTCGTTCGTGCCGGCGAGCACGACGCAGACCGCGGGCCGCGCCGCGAGTACCGACGGTAGGTGAATCGTCATGATCTGCGCCGAGCTGAACCCCGGGGTGGCCCACGTCCCGGCGAATCGGAAGCGGCCGCGCGTCAACGGCAGCGCCGTGCCGAGATAGCTCGTGTCGCCGAACACGCACATGCCCGAATCCACCGAGCCGGCCACGCCTCCGACCGAACCGGCAAAGGTGATCGAGTCACCCATCTGCGCGACGTCCCACGTCCGCAGTGCGTGTTGCGCAACGCTCGCGACCACGCCCCCGGTGCCGGCGGGAGAGTCGGAGTCGTTGTTCGACTCGGCGGCCCAGACGGCCGAGGCTCCCGCGGCGCCGGCGAGGACCAGTCCCCCTCCGATCAGGGTGCGCCGGCCGACTTCGCGATCCATCGCGTCACTATAAGAACGGTGCGTGGGTGGGCGCTCAGCGGACCAGCAGTTCCGCGATCTGTATCGCGTTGAGGGCGGCGCCCTTGCGCAGGTTGTCATTGCTGAGGAACAAGGTCAGGCCGCGGTTGCCGTCGACACCCGGGTCCTGCCGGACACGACCGACGTAGGACGGGTCCTGGCCGGCGGCTTGCAGCGGGGTCGGGATGTCGGTCACGGCGACGCCCGGCGCTGTTGCCAGCAGCGAGAGCGCGCGCGCAACCGACAGCGGCCGGGCGAACTCCGCGTTGATCGACAGCGAGTGGCCGGTGAACACCGGGACCCGCACACAGGTGCCTGCGACGCGAAGATCCGGAATGGCGAGGATCTTGCGTGACTCGTTGCGCAGCTTCTGTTCCTCGTCGGTCTCGAACGAGCCGTCGTCGACGATCGATCCGGCGAGTGGCAATACGTTGAACGCGATCGGCCGCACGTACTTCACCGGCTCCGGGAACGCCACTGCCGAGCCGTCATGGGTCAGTTCGGCGGCCCGGCCGGCGACCTGGTGCACCTGCTTGTCCAGCTCGTCGACGCCTGCCAGCCCGCTGCCGGACACCGCCTGGTAGGTCGAGACGATCAGCCGCACCAACCCGGCCTCGTCGTGCAGCGGCTTGAGAACCGGCATCGCGGCCATCGTCGTGCAGTTCGGGTTCGCGATGATTCCCTTGCGCGCGTTGGCAATCTCGCCGCCGTTGACTTCCGCGACGATCAGCGGGACGTCTGGATCCATCCGCCAGGCCGAGGAGTTGTCGATGACGGTGACACCGGCCGCCGCGAACCTCGGCGCCAGCTCCTTCGACGTCGCCCCGCCGGCTGAGAACAGGGCGATGTCCAGGCCCGAGGGGTCGGCCAGGTCGGCATCCTCCACGCGCACGTCGACGCCTTCCCACGGCAACGTCGACCCCGCCGAGCGCGCCGACGCGAAGTAGCGCATCTCGTCCACCGGGAAGGCCCGCTCGGCAAGGATGCGCCGCATGACCGTTCCCACCTGGCCGGTCGCGCCGACCACGCCGACCTTCATCGCCCGGTGCCTCCGTACACGACCGCGTCTTCCTGGTCGGTGCCGAGCTCGAACGCGTCGTGCACGGCGCGAACCGCGCTGTCGAGGTCGGTGTCGCGGCACACCACCGAGATGCGGATCTCCGAGGTCGAGATCATCTCGACGTTCACGCCCGCCTCGGCGAGGGCCGCGAAGAACTTCGCCGACACGCCCGGATGTGACCGCATGCCCGCGCCGACCAGCGACAGCTTGCCGACGTGGTCGTCGTAGAGCAGGTCCTCGAACCCCACCTGCTCCTGCACCTTCCGCAGGGCCGCGAGCGCGGTAGCACCGTCGGTGGCGGGCAGCGTGAACGAGACATCCGTTCGGCCCGTGCCGCCCGTGGAGATGTTCTGCACGATCATGTCCAGGTTGATCTCGGCGCGCGCCAGCTCGCCGAAGATCGCGGCGGCCTCGCCCGGCTTGTCGGGAACGCCGACCACGGTGACCTTGACCTCGCTGCGGTCGTGCGCGACGCCGCTGATGATCGCGTCCTCCACGGGAAGATCCTCCATGCTGCCGGTGACGGTGGTGCCGGATTTGGTCGAGAACGATGAGCGCACATGAATCGGCACGCCGTACCGCCGGCCGTACTCAACGCTACGCAGGTGCAGGATCTTGGCGCCGCAGGCCGCTAGCTCCAGCATTTCCTCGTACGTGACGGTGTCGAGGCGCCGCGCATTCGGCACGATGCGCGGGTCAGCACTGTAGACACCGTCGACATCGGTGTAGATCTCGCAGACGTCGGCCTTCAGCGCGGCGGCCAGGGCGACGGCCGTCGTATCCGAGCCGCCTCGACCGAGCGTCGTGATGTCCTTCGTATCCGGGCTGACGCCTTGGAAACCCGCGACGATCGCCACATTTCCGCTCCGCACGGAGTTCTCGACCCGGCCGGGCGTGATGTTGACGATGCGCGCCTTGCCGTGCACCGAGGTGGTCAGCACGCCGGCCTGCGAACCGGTGAACGATTCGGCCTTGTAGCCCAGCGAGTTGATGGCCATGGCCAGCAGCGCCATCGAGATGCGCTCGCCCGCCGTCAGCAGCATGTCGAACTCTCGCCCGGACGGTACGGGAACGATCTGCTCGGCCAGGTCGATCAGCTCGTCGGTCGTGTCCCCCATGGCAGAGACGACGACGACCACGTCGTGTCCGGCCCGCTTGCTGGCCACGACGCGCTCGGCGACTCGCTTGATCCGTTCGGCGTCGGCGACCGACGAGCCCCCGTACTTCTGCACGACGAGGCCCACGGGTCTCCCTCTCGACGAACTGGCGGAGACTTCAGAATACCGGCCCGCCGCCAGGCCGAATCCGCGCGCGCTGCGGCTTCGAGCCGCTCGGCCGCTCAGCCCATGCAGAGGACGACGGCGTATCCGCCCTTGGCCGCACGCGTGGTTGTTACGCCTTCGACAGTGACCGAGCAGCTGTTAGAC
>JAODNL010000557.1 GCA_025465405.1 Pseudonocardiales bacterium
ACTCTCAGCAGGAACTGTTGGACGTGTTTCGCGGCGTAAGCACTGAGCAGTCAGGACGGTTCGTCTAGCCCGAGGGCACCTATTGGGGTCAGTTCATCTATATCGCTGACGGTGCCCCTACTTCATGCTGAACACACGCCGGAAGACCCGAGGTAGCAACACCGCCGAGGCGAGAAAGACCGGCATCTACATGGTTCGCCGTTTCGCACACCCCCGCGTATGGGACGGCGAGCCAAGCACAGGCAGGACCCTTGTCCCTCGACCCCCCGCCGGGGGCGAGGTTCCCGCTCTCGGACCAAGGTGGATTCCGATTGGGCGCTCAGCGTCCACTCCCTGGGCAACCTTCGTCGTCCGACGAGTGACGTGCCCAGGCACGAGGCTTGATCGCCCTGGATTGACCAGGCAGCGATGCGCCCATAACTGGGTGGCCATGCGTTCCTTGGAAGGCGCCGTCATGAATGGCAATCACCAACAGGGGCCTGCCTCGATCAGGTTCCGCCGAATCCACATTGTGCCGATTGCAGTAACGGCCGCAGGTGTGACGTCTCTCCTGGTGGCCGTGATGCTGGCGATCGCGCCACCGGCGAGCGCCGCAACGACGATCGACCTGGGCACGGCGGACACCTTTTCGGTGCTGGGTGGCCAGAGCGTCTCCAACACCGGCCCGAGCTTCCTGGCCGGCGACCTCGGCGTCCATCCCGGCACCGCGATCAGCGGATTTCCTCCCGGCATCTTCGGTGGCGCGAAGCATCCCGCGGACGCAGTGGCGCTGCAGGCGCAATCGGATCTGACGTCCGCGTATGACATCGCCGCCGGGAGCCCACCGAGCGCAACCGTTGCTGGCGATCTTGTCGGACGGACTCTGCAGCCGGGCGTGTACAAATCCACCAGCACCCTCGATCTGACTGGGACCGTGACCCTGGACGCGCAGGGCGACCCAGCGGCCGTTTTCATCTTCCAGGTCGGGAGCAAACTGACCACCTTCTCAGCCAGCCACGTCGTCACGATCAACGGCACCGACCCATGCCACGTCTTCTGGCAGATCGGCAGTTCCGCCACGCTGGGCACATTCTCGACGTTCAGCGGCACGATCATGGCGCTGACCTCAATCTCGGTCCAGACCGGCGCCGTCGTCCACGGCCGCGCGCTGGCACGCAACGGCTCGGTCACGCTGGACGACGATGTCTTCACGGCAGCGGCATGCAACCCCGCTGTGGCATCGGCCGCCGCGTCCGCGTACGGCACATCCGCCGCCTCGTCCTCCGCTCAATCCTCGTCAGCCGCGGCCCTATCGTCATCCGCCGCCGCCTCAGCCGCGGCCGCCAAATCCTCGTCAGCCGCGGTGTCGTCCGCCGCGGCAAGATCCGCGGCCTCGTCCGCGGCCGCCCGGTCCTCACTGGCCGCCGTAGCCGCCCGGTCGTCAGCCGCTTCGCCCGCCGCAACCCGAACATCGGCCGTCGCCACATCGCCGTCAGCGTCAATCACCACGACAGCGACGAGCAGAAGACTGGCCAACACCGGACCGCGTGGCCCGGTCGGACCGCTTCTGGGCGTGGGCATACTACTGCTCGGACTCGGTGCGGTGCTTCTCACCGTCGTACGGAGAAACCGTCGCCGGACGCATGGCGTCTAGTTCGGAATGGGCACGAAGATGAGGGCGTGCGGAGTGAACGCCTGGCCGGCCGTCGAGACCGCGCTCACCGCTCCAGTCCGCAGGTCGATCCGGCCGAGGTAGTTCGGGACCGCTGGGGACGGCGGCGTGTTCGCATTGCCCGGCGTGACCGAGGTGAACGCCGTGCCCGGCGTCAGTGCCCCGGTGATCAGCACGACCGACTGCGCGGTGGAGTCGGTGGTGATCAAGGCGCCGTGCGCGCTCGTCGCGAACGCCGTGTCGTCCACGGACTGGCTCAGGTTGAGAACCTGCAACTGTTGGCGGGCGCCGCCGAGGTGTGCGGCGAAGATCGCCTGCTGATCGCCCTGGGCAGTGAGCATGAAGCTGCCGCGGAACCGTGGACTCTGGTTCGGCACCACGGTGCTCGAGTCCGGGTCGGTCAGCGCGAGATTCACCGCCGCGTGCGTGCTCGGCAGGTTGGCGACCGTCGCCAGGCTCGAATCGTAGAACGGTGCAGCGGCGAGGTGCGCGATGCCGGAGTGCAGGCTCACCTCATAGAGGGCAGGGCCGGACGGGCTCGGCGCCGATGCCACGACGTAGATCCGGCCGTGATAGATGGTGATCGAATCGGTTCCCCCACCGTGCGGCAAGGGCGCGGCGTCGTACGCGTAGTGGCTGACCGGCGCGTGGCTCTCGGCTGGAATCGTGTAGAGGCTGGAGTTGCCGTCCTCGTTGACGGTCGCGATCACGCGGTCGTGCACGGTATCCGCAGTGAGGCCGTCGCACTTGCCGGTCAGCTGCCACGTCTGCTCGATGCGGCCGTCGGAGGTGAACTTGACGATCGTGCTGTGCGTCGGGGTACCCGTCGTGCCACCGGTCGAGGGGACGCCGTTCTGGAACGAGACGAACAGGTCGGAGCCGATGTGGGTGAGATCGTCCGGGCTGCTCCACCCGTGACTCGTGCCGCTCAAGATCGTGCGCGCCGACAGCGTCGTCGCCGGAGTTCGGGCAGGGATCGCCCGACTACGGGCCGGAGAGGCCTCGCTGACCGAGGCGGGACCGACGATCGCCAGGCTCGTGACGGCGAGCGCGCCGGCGAGCCCCCAACGTGCGCCGCGCCGAATTGACCAAGTACCGGACATCGTGATGACTCCCTCGATAGCGGACGGCCGACCTTCTCCCTGTCGATCTAGCTCGCGCGACATCACGGCCAGGCAGCACGGCGCTGACCACCCGGAACCGACAAAGTGAACATCCAGTGGCAAACGCCCTCATACGACCCTCAGCCAGGTCTCGCGAGCGTCATGCGACGATCAGTGGCGTGACGGTGCCACGGCGCGATCTGCTCCGGCTCGGTACTGCGGGGGTCGCTTTTCTGGCCGCGGCATGTAGCCGCGCGGCCCGGCAGGTGACCCACACCCCGGCGAGGTCCTCGCCGCCCGCCGCGGCGACATCGTCGCTGGCCAGGACGCCGTCGTCCGTCGCCGCGACGAGAACGCCGGCGACGACCCCCGCCAATCCCGTCGGTCCGGCGGTCGAGTACGCCCACGGTCCCCGGAGTCGCCGTGAGGTTGCGCTGACCTTTCACGGCGACGGCGACCCGGGAATCGCCCGGGAGCTGCTCGCGATCTTCGCTGCTCATCGGGCGAAGGTCACCGTGCTGGCCGTCGGACGGTGGCTCGAAGGCAACCGGCAGATCGCTCACGAGATCGTCGCCGCGGGCCACGAGCTGGGAAACCACACCTACAACCACCTCGACATCGACAACCTCGCCGCCGACGCCGCCAAGACCGAGATCGAGCGGTGCCGCGACCTGCTCGTGACGCAGGTCGGCTCCGCCGGAGCGCACTTCCGCCCATCGCAGACGCAATACGCCACGCCGCTGGTGCGCCGGCTCGCGGGCGCGGCTGGCTATGGAGTCTGCCTGTCCTACGACATCGACTCGCTCGACTACACCGATCCCGGCGCAGCGGCGATCCGTCGCAATGTCGCCACGACTCAGCCGGGGTCGATCGTCAGCATGCACTTCGGCCATGCCGGAACGGTGGAAGCGATGCCAGCAGTCCTCATCGACCTGGCCGCTCGCGGTCTGCGACCCGTAACGGCCAGTCAGTTGTTGCGGCCGTGACCGCTCGCAGCACGCGACGGGCGCTGGCCACCGGTGCACTTCTGGTCGCCGTGGCGGGCTGCACAGCTGAAACGGCAACGTCCCATCAGCCCACTCGCTCCACACGGCACGCACCGACCACGTCCAGGCCCGTACCCTCCTCGCCCGCACGCTCAGCGACGGCGAGCACCCACCCTGCGGGATTGCCGGGCATGCCTGCCCTCGTGCAGGCCACGGACGTGTACGCGGCAGATCGAGCGAACAACGTCTCGGCGGCCATCGCCCATGACCCGGCCTACCTCTACGTCCCGGACAGCATCAGCAACGACGTGTACGTGATCGACCAGCACACGATGAAGGTCGTGCGGACGTTCCCGGGCGGCAACGAACCGCAGCACGTGGTCCCTTCCTACGATCTCAAGACCCTCTATGTCACAGCTGACAAGCCCGGCAGCGGGAGTCTGATACCGATCAATCCGAAGACGGGTCGACCCGGAAACCCGATACCGGTCGACGACGCGTACAACATGTACTTCACTCCTGAGGGCCGGTACGCAATCGTCGTCCAAGAGGCCTACACGCGCCTCGCGTTCTACGACCCGCACCGCTGGGTGCTGCACGACACGTTGACGCTGCCGGCGTGCGCGGGCATCGACCACATGGACTTCACCGCCGACGGCACGAAGCTGCTTGCCAGCTGCGAGTTCGCCAACAAGATGGTGGTCGTCGATGTCGCCACGCACCGGCTGTTGCGCACCATCGCACTGAACCAGGTCACCGGTGGAATGCCGCAAGATGTGAAGCTCTCCTCCGACGGCAAGGTCTTCTACGTCGCCGACATGATGGCCAACGGCGTCTACCTCATCGATGCGTCGAGCTTCAAGGTCATCCGGTTCCTGCCCACCGGCAAGGGCGCCCATGGTCTGTACGTCTCGCGGGACTCGCGGCGACTGTTCGTGACAAATCGCGACGAGGGCAGCATCACCGTGATCGATCTGCGCACGCGAACGACCACCGCGAAATGGTGGATTCGCGGAGGGGGTAGCCCCGACATGGGCAACGTATCCGCCGACGGCACCATCTTGTGGCTCTCCGGCCGGCACAACAACGTGGTGTACGCGTTGAGTACCTCGGACGGTCACCTGATCGCGAAGATCCCCGTCGGCAGCGGGCCACACGGACTGTGCGTATGGCCGATTCCGGGGCGTTACTCCCTCGGCCACACCGGGATCCTGCGCTAGCTCCGGCCGGCTGCGTCAGCGACCGGCGCTCCCAAGGCTGCGCTCAAAGCTCGCTGGGATGACGAGGTCGGCGCGGTTGACGTCGGTGATTGCGGAGTGCCCGAGTCCGAGCAGAGCGGAGTCGATGCCATCACGCAGGATGTCGAGGACGTTCTCGACGCCGGCTTGTCCGTTGGCAGCGAGCCCCCAAAGGTAGGCACGGCCGATCATGACCGCACGAGCACCGAGTGCGAGTGACTTGACGACGTCGCCGCCCCGTCGCACGCCACCGTCCAGGAGTACCTCGAGCTGGTCGCCGACCGCGTCCGCGATGCCGGGAAGCACCCGGATGGTCGCGGGCGTGCCGTCGAGGTTGTTACCACCATGGTTGGACACCGAGATCGCAGTGACGCCGGCGTCGACGGCGCGCCTGGCATCGTCGATGCGGGTAACACCTTTGAGCATGAACGGGCCGCCCCACTGCTCACGCAGCCAGGCGACGTCCGCCCAGCTCGGCGGCACTGACTGCAGCCACTGGCCGTAGGCACCGAAGAAGGTGGGCGGGTCCGTCCCGGGCTGGACCATGTTCGGCACGGTGAGGTCGGGAATGTGGCCGCTCTTGATGAACCTCCAGAGCCAGCTCGGATGCGCGAGTGCCTCAGGAGAGAAACGCATGGCCTCCTTGAACGTCACACGCTCCGGGATGTGTGGGCTGCCCCAGTCGCGAGCGTGCGAGAACGACCAGTCGAGCGTCGCGATGATGCCGACGGCGCCGGCCCGGCGCGCCCGTTCCATGCGGGCGGCCATCTCATCACGCGTCCCGACCCAGTACATCTGGAAGAACGTTCGAGGGTTGGCCTGGACTACGTCCTCGATCGCCTTGCTGGCGAACGAACTGAGGCCCATCGCCGTACCGCGTGCGGCCGCCGCGCGAGCCACAGCGACCTCGCCGTCAGGGTGTACGGCCTGCACGCCGGTCGGCGAGATGAGCACCGGCATCGAAATCGACTGGCCCATCACCGTTGTCCCGAGGTCGCGCTTCGCGGCCAGCCCGGCTGTGTGCGGAGCGAAGCCGAGCTCGGCGAAGGCCTCGGTGTTGTCGTGCATCGTCACGCCTTGCTCCGACCCGGCGACGAGTGCTCTGTATACCGACTTGGGAAGCCGTCTCTTTGCGCGGCGTTGTGCCTCGGCAACTGTCTCGAACCATGGGTTGCGCATCTGCTCGTTCCTTTCGTGCTTGTCCAGCAGGCAGGTTCGCTATCGGGCGAACAGGTATGAGATCGCGGGAGCGACGTCGCGGAAGGTGTGCGCGAGCGCAATCCGTCCGTGTCCCAGCCGAGCCAGGTCGCGCGCGAGTTCGGCGTCGTGCTCGCCCGACGTGTCGAGCAGGACGTCCAGGCGAGCCAGTCGCGCCGCGAGCGGACGCGGGTCGGGGCCGGCGTTGTGGACGCAGTCGGACAGCAGCAGCACCCGCGCGTCGCGCGCCGGCACGCGGACCAGCTCTCGCGCGGCAACCTGCAGCGGGAAGGCAATGTTGGTGAGGCCCTTGGCCGGGATGCGCAGCATCGTGTCGATCAGGCGTTGGGGTGACGGCTGGTGTCCCAGGTGGTTCAGCACCGCGGCGTCGGACCAGAACGCGACGACCCCGAGATCGTCGCGGACCAGCTCGGCGGTCAGTGCCCCCACGGCCGCGGCCGCGGTTCGGAGCCGCTCCCCGCGCATGGAGCCCGACACGTCGACGAGCAGCACGACCGAGCGGCGGGTACGGACGCGGTCCCGCACGATCACGTCTTCGTCCTCGGGCACCGGGTGTTCGACGAGTGCCTCCAGGGTGCGATCAAGGTCGATGTCGTCGGAACCGTCGCGGAAGCGCACACTGGCGAGCTCGCCGACGCCGTGGCGCGCACTGGCATCGCGGCGCGGGCGCGGAACGGTGAGCCGGGCGGCGATCTGCCGGACCCGCCGCAGTGTCTCGGGATCGGGCGCGACCTCCTCCGGGGGCGCGGCCAGCACGGTGCCCTGCTCGTCGGTCAGGCCCGGCGCCGCTCGGCCCGAATTCGTCGGCGCGCGACCCGCTCGCCGGGAGCCGGAGGTCTGCACCAGTCCGCCGCCGGCGCCGCCCGAGCCGTCGTGGAGCACCGGCGATTCGTCGAGCGCCTTGGGGCGACGCCGCAACGGCCGCAGACCTGACGCGCGCCGGTCCGTGCGACGGCGCATCGGTGAGTCGGCTGCCACGGCTCTTCAACCCGGTTCCGCGGCGGCCGGTCCGAGGACGAAGTGGTCCTCCCAGATCTCGCGCAACACCGCCTCCGGCGTCGCCTCGACCGTCTCGTCGAGGAAGATCCGCCCCGACAGGGCCAGGATCATCGCGTCGAACACCACGTCCGGATAGCCCGGGTCCGCAGCATCGTCCAGGCCGGCGACGTCGAGCAGCTGCCCGGCGATCAGGGTGAGGTCGATGGCGCCGCGAACGCTGCTGCCCTGGCGGATCGCCGGATGCTCACGCGTCGACCGGGTCACCGCGACCGCGTCGCTGACGAGCCGCTCGTACAGCGCAGGCGTGAGTGCCGGCAGGGGCGCCCGCATGGCAACGATGCCCTGCTCGGCGGCGGCGTCCTGATAGCCGATCGCGAGGCGAGACATGCGATCGTGCACGCTCGTCGACAATCGCGCGGTGCCGACGTTG
The DNA here is from genome assembly GCA_025465405.1 of Pseudonocardiales bacterium. Lineage (GTDB taxonomy): Bacteria > Actinomycetota > Actinomycetes > Mycobacteriales > Jatrophihabitantaceae > RYN-117. Next base: position 7,626 of record JAODNL010000557.1, read on the forward strand.
TCGTACGGATTCATCGAGGCGATCACCCGGAACGAGTCCTTGGCCCGAACCGTGCCGACGCGCGGCACGGCGATCTCGCGCTCGGCCATAGCGGTCAGCAGGGTGTTGATGGTGTCCTCCGGTGCGCGGTTGAACTCCTCGATATAGAGGAAGCCGCCTTCGCGCATCGCCTCGAGCAGCGGGCCGTCGACGAAGTTGTCGGCACTGTAATCCTCACGCAGCACGCGGGACGGATTGTGGTGGCCGACCAGCCTCGCCGGCGTCAGGTCGGCGTTGCCCTCCACGAACACCAGCGGGATCCCCCACTCAGCCGTGATCGCCCGCAGCAACGTGCTCTTACTGGTGCCCGGCGGGCCTTCCAAGATGATGTCGCGGCCGGCCGCCACGGCCGCGAGGATCAACGTCAGCTCCCGCTCACGACCGACGATCCGAGCCGAGATTCGCGACCTGGTCTCACCGAGTCGGGACGGGTCCTCCGGGTCGTCCGGGTCGGCGGCACCGGCGGCCCGCCTGCCGTTTGCGCGAACATCGGGGCCAGCAGTCATCGGATGGTGTTTCCCGCATCAACGGTGAACTCGAGCCCGGTGACGTAGCGCGCCTCGTCCGAGGCCAGGAACAGCACCGCATTGCTGATGTCGCGGGCATCGACGATCTCGACCGGGAGCGTGTTCATGAAGATGGGGCCGAGGTTGGGGTCGCGGCCCAGCAGCGGATCGAGTCCACCCAAGCCGTCGAGCATCGGAGTGTCGACGCCGGTCGGATGGACCGTGTTCACGCGGATCTTGTGCCGCGCGAGCTCGTTGGCCATCGTGCGGGCGATACCGACGACGCCGTGCTTCGCGGCGACGTACGGCGCCAGGAACGGCGCTCCCTTGATACCCGCCGTGGAGCTCGTGCAGATGATCGATCCGCCACCGTTCGCGATCAGGTGCGGCGCGGCGGCGACCATCGTGTTCCACACGCCGGTCAGGTTGGTGTCGAGGGTGTCCTGCCAGACCTGGGCAGTTACCTCGTCCCACGCCTGAACGGTGCAGATTCCTGCGTTGGCGCTGACGATGTCGAGCCTTCCGAGCTGCGCGACACCGTCGTCGACCGCCGCCTTCAGCGCGGCGAGATCACGGACGTCAGCCTTGGTCGCGATGATGCGCCGGTCCAGCGCCTCGACCTCCTTGACCGTCTCGTCGAGGTCGGCCTGATTTGCCATCGGATACCCGACGGTCGCGTAGTTGTCGAGCACGTCGACGGCGATGATGTCGGCGCCCTCTTCGGCCAGGCGGATCGCGTGGCTGCGTCCCTGGCCGCGGGCCGCGCCGGTGATGAAGGCGACTTTGCCTTCTACTCTTCCAGTCATTTCTGCCTCCGGTTATGGCGATCTCTCGGGTTACTTGATGACGGTGCCGGCGTCGACCGGCAGCGTGACACCGGTGATGTAGCGGCCCTCGTCCGAGGCGAGGAACAGCAGCGCGTTGGAGATGTCGACCGGTTCGACCCACGGGATCGGAAGTGCATTCGCCTCCTGCGAGGCCGGTCGGAAGTCCTCAATCGTGGGGTTGTCGCTGTCCGGGCTGAACAGCTTCCACGTCGACTCGTTCATGATCATGTCGGTGTTCACCTGGGTCGGATGGAGGCTGTTCACTCGAATCAGGTGCGGCGCCAACTCGAGAGCCAGCGCGCGCATCAGGCCGACGAGGCCGTGCTTGGCCGACACGTAGTGGGCAAGGTTCGGGTAGCCCATCAGGCCGGCAGCGGAGCTGGTGATGATGATCGAGCCGCCGCGGCCACCGCCGATGAGGTGCGGGATGGTTGCCTTGGCTGTGTGCCACACGCCGGTGAGGTTGATGTCGATCATGTCCTGCCAGCTCTGCTCGGACAGGTCGGCGGCCGGACCGAACGAGGCGATGCCGGCGTTGGCGCTCACTATGTCCACGCGGCCGAGCTGGGCGACGCCGTCGTCGACCGCCCTCTTCACAGCATCGAAGTCGCGCACGTCGGCTTGGGTGGCGACGATGCGCCGGTCGAGTGCCTCAACCTCCTTGACGGTCTGCTCGAGATCATCTCGGGTCGACATCGGGTACGGCACCGAGTCGACCTGCGCGCAGATGTCGACGGCGATGATGTCGGCGCCCTCTTGCGCTAGGCGGATCGCGTGGCTGCGCCCTTGCCCGCGCGCCGCGCCGGTGATGAAGGCAACCTTGCCCTCGACTCTTCCCATGGTCACAGTCCCTTCGAATTTTTTCACTCAGTGCTAAATACGCTTTCGAGGTTAATATCACCTGGTGCAGTAATGCAAGGATGCCGGCTGAAAGACAGGAGATCCTCAGTGGCAACTGACGACGGCCCGCCTGCGGAGGGCGCCGCGCGTCGCGGCCGGCCACCGGTGACCAGCGCGCGGCAGCTGGAACTCATCAGCCTTCGGTTGTTCACAGAGCAGGGCTTCGAGGAGACGACGATCGAGCAGATCGCCTGTGCGGCCGGTGTCAACCGCCGTACGTTCTTCAACTACTTCCCCTCCAAGACGGCCGTGCTCTGGTACCGATTCGACGACGAGCTCAACGCCATCCGGGCCGGTCTCGCCGAGGTCGGAGCTGGCGTGGCGATGATGGACGCGATCCGGCAGGTCGTGGTCGACGTCAGCCGCTACAGAGCCGAAGACGTCCCCGAACTTCGAGCCCGGATGAACCTCATCGTCTCCGTGCCGGCGCTGCAGGAGAGCGCCGCGACCCACTACGAGGCCTGGGAGCAGACCATCAGCGAATTCGCCGCCGGCCGCATCGGACAACCGCCGGACTCGCTTTTCGCACTGGCGATCGGACGTACCACGATGGCCGCCGCTCGCGCCGCCTATGACCGTTGGGTCGCCCGCGCAGACGCCGACCTGCCGGTGTACCTCGACGCCGCGCTGGCCGCGCTGGCCACCGGTTTCGCACCGCAGACCCTGAAGGAACCGGCCGAGCCGGTCCGTCCCAGAGCCCGACGTGCGCGACCACGGGCATGAGCGGGCAGCGCTCGTGAGGCCTTGACCCCCGGCGACAGTCGGCTGACAATCGACTCACGTTGCGTCTCCCGATGGGAGGCAGTCATGGAACACCGCAGTCGGCGCAGAGTTCGGTGGATACTTGCCGGCGTTCTGGGCGGTGCTCTCGCCGTGATCGGGGTCGGGCCCGTCACCGCGGCCGGCGGGACGCACGGCCCGACGGCCAGGACAACCGCCGCCCCGGGGATCCCGTCGAAACCAGGGGTCGTCCGCACCGGAGTCTGGCTGCTGCGCGACACCCTGTCAGGCGGCGCGAACACCGTGCCGGCCTTCGCCTACGGCCGGACGGACGACGTCCCGGTGATGGGCGACTGGGATGGCAACGGCACCAAAACTCCGGGCGTGGTCCGGATCGTGGGAAGCACGGCCGACACGCTGCATTTCCAGTGGTTCTTGCGTAACAGCAATACCGGCGGACCGGCCGATGCCGCCTTCACCTACGGCCGGCCGAGCTTCGGCTTCGAGCAACCCGGGGACGTTCCGATCGTCGGCGACTGGAATGGCGACGGAATCGACACACCAGGGGTCGTGCGGTTCCAGAACGGCACGGCCAATGCCGTCTGGCTGTTGAAGAACACCAACACCGGTGGGACGGCTGACCTGTCCTTCGGCTACGGCCGGCGCAGCGACGGACCACCCGTGCCGGGTGACTGGAACGCCGACACGCGCGATACGCCCGGAATCATCCGGGGATTCGGCGCAGGTGTCTTGACCTGGCTGCTGAGGAACAGCAACAACGCCGGCACCGCCCAGCTCTCTGCCGCGTACGGACGTGACCTCGACCATCCGATCGTCGGAGATTGGAACGGCGACGGTATCGACGGGCTCGGTGTCAACCGGCCGATCGGTTCGGGCCTGCGGTGGTTGCTGCGCCAGACGCCGACCTCGGGCAGCGCCGAGGTGAGCTTCACCTATGGGCGAGCGCAGGACTCGCCGGTTGTCTGGCAGTAGCCGGCTGTCGGTGCATGACGAGGCCGGGCGCGCGTCCGTCCGCCAGGCCGGACGCCTCCTGACGATGCGGCATAGTCGGTGTGATGGACGAGAAGGCGACACTGCACCGATACCTGCGCGCGCGGCGCGCGGACCTGTTGGCGAAGCTCGACGGATTGGATGAGTACGACGTCCGCCGGCCGATGACCCCCACCGGCACCAACCTTCTCGGCCTCGTGAAGCACGTCGCCAGCGTCGAACTCGGCTACCTCGGCGAGGTCTTCGGCCGGCCGAGTGGCCGTGATCAGCCGTGGCTGGCTGCGGATTCGGAGCCGGACGCCGACATGTGGGCGACGCCCGCGGAGACCCGGGAGGACATCGTCTCGCTGCACCGCTTTTCCGCCGAGCACAGCGACGCGACGATCGAGGCGCTACCGATCGACGCCGTCGGCGAGGTGCCCTGGTGGCCGCCCGAGCGTCGCGAGGTGACTCTTCATCAGATCCTGGTGCACATGTGCGTCGAAACGGCCCAGCACGCCGGCCATGCCGACATCCTGCGCGAACTCATCGACGGCAGCGTGGGCAAGGGTCCGGATGATCCGAACGTCACCAAGCGAAGCGCGCAACAGTGGGTGGAGTATCGCGCTCGCGTGGAGGAGGCGGCACAGCAGACGCGGGCATCGACCCGATAGCGTGGGCACGTGAACGAGCGCGCTGCCGCCTGGTTCGAGAAGGCGACCAGCCGCTGGTGGGATTGGGATGTCTCGGCCCTCGCAGACCGCAAGGGCGAGCAGCGAGTGAGCGTCGTCATTCCCGCGCATGACGAGGCCGCGACAATCGGCGAGATTGTCACGAGGATCCGCACCGAGCTGCTGGAGCGAACCCGCCTCGTGGACGAGATCGTCGTCATTGACTCGGATTCGTCCGATCGCACGGCAATGATCGCCGCCGCCAGTGGCGCGACCGTGCACGCTGCGCGTGATATCCGGCCTGACCTGGATCGCCTTCCCGGCAAAGGCGAGGCGCTGTGGAAGTCGACGTTCGTCACCTCGGGCGATCTGCTCGCCTTCATCGACGGCGACCTGACCGAATGGGGGCCGCACTTCGTGACCGGCCTGCTCGGGCCGCTGCTTACCCGCCCCGACGTCAACCTCGTCAAGGGGTACTACGACCGCACGCTCGACGACGGGTCCGGCGTACATGCTCCGCAGGGTGGACGGGTCACCGAGATCGTCGCCCGACCGTTGCTCAACCTGCTGTGGCCGGACCTCGCGTGCGTCGTGCAGCCGTTGGCCGGCGAATGGGCGGTCCGCCGCTCGACGTTCGAGGCGTTGCACGTCCCGGTCGGCTACGGCGTCGAGATCGGGGCACTGCTCGATGTCTACCTGGACCACGGGTTGGATGCCATCGCGCAGGTCGATCTCGGCGAGCGCGCGCATACGCATCAGTCCGTGCACGACCTGGGCGTGATGGCGGCGGAGATCCTGGCCGTAGCTGCCCGGCGGGCCGGCGCCGCCGAGCGCCTCCACTCGTCGCAGTTGTGGCAGTTCCGTCGCGACTGCAGTCCGGCCTGGCGTTCGCGCGAGGTTCCGATGCACGAACGGCCGCCGGCCACATCCGTCAAACGTCCGCCGTGCTGAAACTGGGCCGGGGTGAATTCGGCGACGACCAGTTGTTGATCATGGCCATCGTCAACCGAACTCCGGATTCGTTCTACGACAAGGGCGCCACCTTCGATTTCGGTGACGCGCTGCGCCGCGTGCATGAGGTTGTGCGTGAAGGGGCCGACATCGTGGACATCGGCGGGGTGAAGGCCGCACCCGGCGCGGCCGTCGGTGTCGGCGAGGAGATCGACCGGACGGTGCCGTTGGTTGCGGCGGTGCGCGCCGAGTTCCCGGATCTCGTCATCAGCGTCGACACGTGGCGTCACGAGGTCGGCGAGGCCGCACACGACGCCGGGGCGGACGTCTTCAACGACGCGTGGGGCGGATGGGACCCACGCCTGGCCGAGGTCGCGGGGCGTCGGGGGGCGGCCCTCATCTGTACGCACGCCGGCGGGGTCGAGCCACGAACCCGCCCGCATCGCGTCACCTATGACGACGTGATGGCCGACGTACTGAGTCGCACCACCGGCGAGGCAGAGCGCGCCGTCTCGGTCGGCGTCGACCGGCGCAGTGTGCTCATCGATCCGGGACACGACTTCGGCAAGAACACCCGGCATTCGCTGGAGGTCACCCGTCGCCTCGGCGAGATGGTCGACACCGGTTGGCCGGTGCTGGTGTCGCTGTCGAACAAGGACTTCGTCGGCGAGACGCTTGATCGCCCGGTCGGCGAACGGCTGATCGGGACGCTGGCCGCGACCTCCGTGAGCGCTTGGCTTGGCGCCCGCGTGTTCCGGGTGCACAACGTCGCCGAAACCCGCCAGACGTTGGACATGGTCGCGGCGATCCGCGGCACGCGCCCACCCGCACGGAACGTCCGCGGCCTCGCCTGAGCGCTCGGTCGTTGTCGGACGGTCGTTGTCGGACGGTCCAGGTAGAACAGGGTCATGGCGAACTTCATCGACTACTTCGAGATCGGATCATCCGACGCGGGTTCCTCGAGGACCTTCTACGGCGGGCTCTTCGACTGGACGATCGGCGAACCCTCCCAACCGGCGCAGTACAGCATGGTCGATGGGGAGAACGGTGGCCTGTGGGACACGTCCGGCATGACTGGCGAGAACTGGGCGATCTTCTACGTCCACGTCGAGGATGTCCGGGCGACGATCAGCCGTGCGCAGGAACTCGGCGCGACCGTCGCTGTTCCGTTCACCGACAACGGCGGCATCGAGTTCGCCCACCTCATTGATCCCCTCGGCAACCGGTTCGGCGTGTGGCGTCCCAAATCGGGGTAAGGCGGCAACGGGCCGCGCTGCGCCGTCGCGGTGCGATCGCGGACGTGGTCACCGACGTCGTCGAGCGCACCGCGCTCTCTAGAGCGAGGGCGGCACGGGTGAAATAGCTCGCCCGGGCGTCAACGTGGGACCCGCCGTAGGGGTCGTTGCCGGCCAGTCGGAGTCTGCCCGCAGCCACGCATCACACCCGCTCGACGCGCGGATCGGAGTCTGCCAGCGTGGGCGCACGATCGGCGCGCCCGCAGGCGTGGGGCAGACTCCTACCGCTGAGGCGACACCCCGGGCCCGACCGCCCGCACGGTGCGACCCGCGCCCAGGCGACCCCGGCCAATACGACTCCGACACATTTGTACCACTGCTGGTCGCCCCACCGAAGCCCTGATGGAATACGGCCGTAATCGCTTTCGGTTTGACTGGCGAGGTCGGCTCGACGCCGGCCCATCGACATCGACGGGGAGCCACGCTGGTGGGACTGACATCTGTCCGCAAGGCACTGCTGGCGCTCGCGGTGGGCGGGTTCGGCATCGGCACGGGCGAGTTCGTGATCATGGGCTTGCTGCCGAATGTCGCGCGCGACCTGTCAGTGTCGATCCCGCAGGCCGGGCACCTGATCTCCGGATACGCCGTCGGCGTCGTGGTCGGGGCTCCGACCCTGACCGCACTATTGGTCCGGCTGCCCCGCAAGACCGTGCTCATCGCACTGATGTCGGCGTTCGCGTTGGGCAACCTTGCCTCGGCGCTGGCCCCCAATTACGAGTGGCTGCTGCTGGCCCGCTTCGTGTCCGGGCTGCCCCACGGCGCCTATTTCGGAGTCGGATCGGTCGTGGCGGCCGGTCTGGTCCACGAGTCCCGGCGCAGCGCCGCGATGTCGGTGATGTTCACCGGACTCACGGTCGCCAATATCGTCGGCGTTCCGCTGACGACGCTGCTCGGCCAGCACACCAGCTGGCGGCTCGTGTTCGCGGCCGTGGGCGGCATCGGTGCCCTTGCCGTGGCCGCGATCGCCGTCGTGGTGCCGCGGCCGGTCCGTGGTGCTCAGACACCGAGTCTGCGCGGCGAGGTGCAAGCGTTCCGCAATCGCCAGATCTGGCTCGCCCTCGGCATCGCGACATTCGGCGGCGGAGGGATGTTCGCCACCTTCAGCTACATCACCCCGATGATGACGCACGTCGCCGGGTACGCCGAATCGAGCGTGACGCCGCTGCTGGTGCTGTTCGGGCTGGGGATGACAGTCGGGAACCTCTACGGTGCCCGGCTCGCCGATCGCTCACTGCGGACTGCGCTGTTCGCCGGTGTCAGTGCGGAGATCGTGGTGGCGTTCCTGTTCCTGGCTACCGCGCACAACGAGATAACCGCCGCGATCACGATCTTCCTGTTCCCGGCCGCGAGCCTGATGATGCTGCCCGCGCTGCAGACCAGGATCATCGCCTTGGCCGGTGGTGCGCCGAACCTCGCCGCCGCCTCGGTCCACGCCGCCTTCAACATCGCGAACTCGCTCGGTGCCTGGCTCGGTGGTGTCGTGATCGCAGCCGGCCTCGGCTACAACGCACCGAACGCGGTCGCGGCCGGGTTGGCCGGCGTCGGGCTGATCCTCGCGGTGATCTCTGTGCGGCTGGCGGGCGCGCCACCAGAGGTCGCGCCCGCCGCGCCTATCCCCGCCGAACGCGCCGCCGCCTGACTGAACTGGCGCCTGATTCCAGCCAATCAGCCCGCGTGACTGGTCGAGATCAGTGACAGTGATCGGCACCGTCGGTGTGACATATCTCAGACCGCGGCAGATCGAGGGCGGGGTTGCCGTCGAAAAAGCCCACGGGCTTGAGGTGGAAACCGGCATACGTCACCGGCATGACCGGCCAGTCCTCGGGACGAACGACGTGGTGGGCGCCGACCGTGTACCAGACGACGACGTCGGTATCCGCGATCGAGGCATCGTCGGCGACGTATTCGGGTAGGCCCTGCGAATCCGGTGACTGGTACGGATAGTTCCCGGCCGCATACTTCTCGTCCGGGTCGTATGCGGTCACCCACAGATTGTGCTGGACGAACCGCGCCCGGTTGTAGATCGCGGAACCCGGTTGGAGCATCGGCGGAACTGACGCTCCGGGCATCAGCTTGTACGCGACAGGCTGCCCCAGCTCGTTCATCACGGACGGATTGACGATCTTCCAGTACCGCGCGGTCGAGTACTCGACATTGCGCGCGCCGGCTGCTTCGGTCTCGAGCAGGGTCGGCCGAGTGATCCACGCGTTGTGGTGCGGGTTGTCCGCCTCGTTCGGCTCGGGCACCGAATCGATTTCGTACACGCTGTTGTTCGGACCGTCGATGCACATGTCGAGCCGGACGCTGAAGAAGTGCTGATGGTTCGGACCGTAGATCCCGGGTGCGACCAGCTGCCCCCAGCGCGGAACTTCGCCGTCGGCGACAGCACCAGTGGTGAGGACGCCACTGAGCTTCACCTCGTACTCAATGGTGCCGTCGGTGTAGAGATACCAGTAGAAGCCGTACTCGTAGTTGCCGACTGTTGCGATGGTCGAGATGACCAGCCGCCGCGATCGGCGAACCTCCACTTCGCCGGTGCGGAAATCGGTGTGCTTCCACGAGATACCGAAGTCCTCCTCATGCATGCACACGGCGTTCTTGATGGTCACCGGCTGGCCCAGCGAGTCGTTGACGACGCCATCGAAGTAATAGATCTCGCCGAGGCAGTCGCAGCCGAGCGTTAGCGAGTTCGCCATCAGCCCCATGCCCACTTCGCCCATGTCGAAGACGTTCTTGTTCCAATGCGTCGGCGTCGCGTCGCCATAGGGGACGACCATCTCCGACAGAGAGGCCCGGTAGATGATCGGCCGAAGCTGGCCGCGGTCGTCGTAGCTGATCTGGTGCAGCACCAAACCCTCACGCGCGTTGAAGCCGACCCGCAGCCGCCACTTCTGCCAGGTCACTGACCATCCGTCGACGGCGAAGCTCGGGCCCTCCGGCTGGGTGATGCTGATCGGCTTGAGGTCGGTGCGCAGTTCGGTGAACGCCGGGCGATTCATCGGGTCGAACATGAACTCCGGTGAGTAATTGCCCGGGTGCTCCGGGACCGGGACGACGCCGTGGTCGGCGACATCAGTCACGACCATCGCGTCCATGTCGACGGTGACGATCAGGTTCTCGATCGGACGTGCGTAGCCGTGTTCGCTCGGCGCCGAGCGCATCCACGTCAGCGGTCGGCACAGCCGGGGGCTCGTCCTGGGATCATCGGACGGCAGGACGAATCCCGACGGCCACGGGTCGATCATCGCCAACGAGAAGTCGGCGACGCCGCGCTTGCGCATCGCCTCCTGCCAGCGGGGGTCGGCTCGCACCACGTCTTCGATGGCGAGCATGTCCTCCATGAGGAACGACGGGAACCGGTCGGGCACCGGCGTCCAGCTCAGAACGGCCCGGCTGGTCAGCGATACGACTGCCTCGTGGATGAGGCTGGCCGCCTTGTCATAGGTGATCACGAATGCGGCTCGGTCAGGCGCAACGGTGGGATCGAATTCGAGATCCGCTGGTTTCGCCGGCTCCGCGAGCGAGATCATGATGTACCGCGTCGACGGCGTCAGATCGATCTGTGCCTGCAGGATCGCGACGGCCGCCGCGACCTCGTCAGCGCTCAGCGGATCGAGCGGATGACTCGGCTGCGGAGCGAAAGCCTCTTCGGTGGTCTCGGAGAGCAGTTGAGTGGTCATGAAAGCGTCTTCCTTCCGAAGCGAATCAGGCGGCTGGAGTGGCGGATTCGAGTACCGCGAGGTGGGCGAGGGCATCGGTGTGATTCAGCTTCGACGCCGATCGACGGCCGAAGAAGTAGACCAACGCGGCAGCCATCAGGATGCCCGCGACGAGCAGCCCGAGCCAGGTCATCCATGAACTCTTGCTGATACCCGGTCCGAAGGGCAACGTGAACGAGTAGTAGATGCCGGCGCCGGTGCCGACGCTCCCGATCAGTGATACGAGCAGCACAATCGGCATGCCCCCGGGGATGCGCCAGAAGTCCTCTGTCGCATAACGCTCCTTGTACTTGCGGCGAGCGATGATGACCGGCACGAAGAAGAAGAATCCCGAGAACAGCCACACCACGCTGAGCGCACCGTTGAGGTAGAGGAACACGTTGCTGAGACTTGCCTGCGAGAACAGCACGACGATCAGCGTCGATGAGATGCAGGTCTGCACCAGGATGGCGGTAACCGGGTTGCGCGTACGCGGGTTGAGGTGGGTGAACAGCCGGGGCAGATGCCGCTCGAGGCCGGACACGAACACCAGCCGCGAATACGCCGACTGATAGGTGGTAAGGGCAACGACCAGGATGATGGCGATCGCGAGCGCCGCGATCTCGGCCGTGCCAGGAACGCCCAGCTTGAGTGCGCTGGCAACGCCGATGATCGGGTCGATCTTGTCGCCGGGCAGCGCCAGCATCGTGCCCACCGTGGCCAGCACGTAGATCAGCGACAGTGCGACTGAGCCGTAGAAGATCATGCGGGTGGCGCTGCGCCGCACCGAAAGGAACTCGGCGCCCATGTTGAACGGCGTCTCGACGCCGACGAGGTAGAGCAGCACCAGCCCGAAGATCCAGCCGTACGTTCCGAAGTTGAGCGTGGTCAGGTCGTGTGAGCTGAACGGCGTGCCGGACGAGTGGCGGGTGGCGTGCGCGATCCCGACGAGCAGTACTGCGGCCGCGACGATGCCGTACACCACGAGGGCGACGTTCATGATGCGCTGCGTGGCGGCGAGCTTGCGCAACGCCAAGCCGGCGGCCAGCCACAGGACGAGCAGCTGCAGGATGATCGACATTGTGAGCCCGACGTGGGCGTGCAGGGCGAACAGCGTGAAGGCGAGCACGACGGACGGGCCACTCGCCCCGTTCAGGATCACCGGTATCCACGACAGGAATCCGCCGAAAAATGCGAGCGGCTCGTTCATCGTCCGGTAGGCCCAGACGTAAACGCCGCCCTGCGCGGGCCACAGGTTGCCGAGCTCGGCGACGGCGAGACCGGCCGGGATCAGGAACACGACGATGCCGGCCACCCACATCGGCACCGAGGACCAGCCGCCGGTCGCCATCACCGAACTGCCGCTGATCCAGCAGATGATGAACACGTACGCGGCGGTCAGGCCGAACGTGTTCAAGACCCTCGGCAGCACCTTCTCGGGGACGAGCTCGGCGGCGAGTTTCGTCTCGGGTCCTGTGGCGAGTGTGGTCATGTCAGGCCTCCGCGGGGACGTCGTGGGCAGCGAGGTCGGCGACGATCTGGCCGTCCTGCATTCGGATCACCCGGGTCGCTTCTTCAGCAACGGACGGGTCGTGCGTGCTGGCGACGACGGTGACGCCGAGACGGGAACAGAGGTCACGTAGCAGGCGGACGACGGTTGCGCCGGTACGACCGTCCAGGTTCGCCGTCGGCTCGTCGGCAAGGATCAGCCGCGGTTGGCTGATGAGCGCGCGAGCGATCGCAGTCCGCTGCTGCTCACCGCCCGACATCTTGGTCGGCGTGTGGTCCGCCCGATGCGAGAGCCCGACCATCTCCAGCAGGTCCAGCGCCCGCTTGCGCAGCGCGGCGCGGTCGAACGGCTCGAAGATCAGTGGTAGCTCGACGTTTTCGACAGCGGACAGGAATGGGATCAGGTTGTAGCTCTGGAAGATGAAGCCGAGCGTGTCGTGCCTCAGCGCCGCGAACTGGCTCTCGCTCAGCGTCGCGGTATCGGTGCCGTCGATGATCACCTGTCCTTTGGTTGGACGATCCAGGCCGCCGATCATGTTGAGCAGCGTGGATTTGCCACTGCCGCTAGGGCCCATCAGGCACACGAACTCGCCCGGCTGCACAGTGAGGCTGGCATTCGACAACGCCTTGACGACCTCGTCGCCCAGCTTGTGCAGCTTCCACACGCAGTCCACCTCGACCACGGCCGCCGTCCGCACGGGCTCGGCGGCCTGTTCCAACGTGGTTGTCAATTCAGCCTCCGTGGCTCAGGGAGCGGATCGGCGGCCGGGACGCGGCGCGCCAGGACGGCATAATGCTGGTGATCGCCGCCGACGCGATGCTGATAGAGATCGCGAGGGCGGCGCCGAGTGCTGTCGGTCCCGGCTGCGGCGACGTCGAGCTCGCACCGACCGCGGCGAACAGCACGTCGACCGCGACCGCCAGTACCGAGCCGACGGCCGCTCCCGCCGTCGCGGCGACCAGCGGCTCGACCATGAGGGCGGTGACGACCGGCGATCGGCGCACACCGGTTGCACCGAGCACGCCGATCTCACGGGTGCGTTGATTGATGGTGCGGGTCGAGCAAACCGCGACCTCGACGACTCCTACGAGCAACACGACGACGGCAATGAGCAGCGTCGCGCGGAAGATCTCGTCCTTGTTGCCGAACGTCGTCGCCTGCTTCTTCACGCTGCCGGTGAGCGAGAAGACCTGGACGACGAGGAACGCGCCGGTCGCGGTGGTCACGATCGGCAGCAGCAGTGCGCGGGCGCGGCGGCGCGTCGACAGCAGTCCGTAGCTGAACCCGCGGCGGATCATGCCGACTCCGCCAGCAGCGCAACGGGACGTTGCTGCAGCAGCCGGTGGACCGGCACGAGAGCGCCGATGATCGCCATCGCCGGCAGGTACGCGGCGGCCATGCCGCACGCCTGCAGCCACGCGCTCATCGAGGCGACACCCGGGACCAGCGTGAAGACCGCGATGCCGGCCAGCAGGGCGGCAGCCAGGTATGCGATCACGAAGACGACCGCCGATTCGACGAGGAAGAAATACAGCACCTCGTCGGCCAGGCCGATGCTGGCCATGATTCCGAACTCTCGACGTCGCTCCTGAACCGAGGCCAGGAATGACGTCACCGCGATGACGAAGCCGAGGAGCAAGCCGACGGTCGAGACCATGCCCAGCACCGACCCGGTGACCTTGCCTGCGAACAGTGCCGAGAACCGCTGCTGGAACGTCACGGATCCGCCGCCGCCGACGGTGTCGTAGATGAGACCGGACGCGGGCGGCTTGTTGGCGGGATTGGTGCTCGACGGAATTCCGGTCGCCGCGCTGAGCAGCTTGCCGAGGTCGAGACGGCCGGACAGGCTCGCCGGTTCGCGCACCGTCCACCAGCTGCTGCTGCCGACCAGGCCGGCCGCCACCGGCGTCGGCAGCGAGACGATTCGCGAGGTGCCGTCCACCGCAACCGTGACGCTCACGCCAGCGAGTTCCAGGCGACTTCCGGGACGAACCCCGAGTAGTTTCGCGGCGGCCGAGCCCATGACGGCGGTACCGGCCGCGACGTCAGAACGCCCGTTGACGGCGACTCGTCCGGCCGGCGACGTCCAGACACCGGCGATCGTGCGCTGTGCCGTCCATCCGTCGGGGACCGTGAGCTGCGGCGCCGGCCCGTCGGGCAGCAGCGCGCCGAGCTGGGCGTCGTAGTGGATGCCCTGGCTCGGTAGGACCCACAACGGCGCGCCGTGCAGGACGTCGCCCAGCGAGGCTGAGCCCGAGCCGGCAAATCCGATGGAGATCGTGCGCACCACGATGACAGCCGTGATCGCGAGCGCAATTCCCAACGTCGACAAGGCGAATTGCTCGGGTCGACGCCTGAGGTTTGCCAAGGCGAACTTGAGCAGGCGCCCGCCGTTGCTGCCGACCGTCCCGGCGATGTCGGCCTTCACCGGCCCAGGTTCGACGGATTCGTCTGTTGTGGCATGGGATTCGACCAACGCCGTCATGGTCAGCAATACTCGGCCGCCGGTGTTGCGAATGAAGTTCGGCACGTTAACCGTCGGCTAATTCGGTGTCACTCCGTCGTTGCTCCGCCGTTGCGGTGCTCGCGCGTCGAATGAGAATCCGCGGGCGGCAGGTCGGTTGGTGATCAAGACGTCCGATTGGCCGCCATGGCAGCCGTCTCGACGTCTTGATCACAGGGGATCTCTCGGGTCGCGGTCGCGGCGGCGAGACGGGTCGAGGCCCGCGGGTCCGCGACGCCGGGGGTGACCCCGCCGTCAGTGCCGCCGCAGCTCTGCTCGACCGACATCCCGACGAGCTCGGCCAGCCGCGCGCCGAGGGCGAAGCCGCGCAGGTCGGGCAGGCGAACGAGGTACTCCTCGCCGACGAGCAGGTTGAGGACGCGGTACGTGGTGGCCGGCGGTAGGTCGAGCTCGGCCGAGATCTGCCGAGCCGTGATCCCAGGACCGGCCTGCGCGACCGCGCGCAGCACCGCAAGCGCCGTGCGAATTGCCTGCGGTTGGCGGCCGGTGAGGCCGGTGCTCCCGTCGCTCACGACGCCCTCCGCAGCACGGTCTCGAGCAGGTCGGATGCGATCGGCTCGTCGTACACGCCGATCCGGGCTTCCGGGCGTCGGCGGGCCCGGCTCGCCGATAGCGCGGTCCCGCCGACGACGGCCGCGCCGGCGAGCATGAGCAGCCATCGGTTCGTGCGCGCGGACGGCGAGGCGTACAGCGCGAACGTGGCGAGCAGGACGAGCCCGGCGACAAGACCCGCAACGAGCGCCGGCCGGGTCAGCTCACCGATCTGGTGCAGGAATCGAGGCAGCGCCGCGCACACCAGGATGTAGGCGAGCATGTACCCGAAGGTCGCGAGCGTTACGAGTGACACGAAGGCGTCGTCGGGTCTCAGACCGAGCGCAATCAGGCCCGCCGGGACAAGGGCGATCGCCACCCAGCTGGCC
>JAODNL010000562.1 GCA_025465405.1 Pseudonocardiales bacterium
CCGGGCGCCGTGGACCGGCTGCGCACCCAGGCGCGCCCGCACGACCTGCGCGAGCCGGTCCCGACGCTAGTCCTCCCGGCCACCGACCCGGCCAACCCGTACGGCGCCGCGCTGCCCTGGCCGTCCGCGCCGGCCCCCGAGTCCGGCGGCCGCGGTCACCAGCCGGCCCGCAAGGCCGGTGCCCTGGTCGTGCTCGTCGATGGCCGCTGCGTCATATACGTCGAACGGGGCGGGCGCACGCTGCTGTCGTTCACCGACGATCCCGCCGTCCTGCAGCCGGGCGCGGACGCGTTGGCGCTGGCCGTGCGCGACGGCGCGCTGGGCAAGCTGCAGGTCGAGCGGGCCGACGGTTCACCCGTCGTCGCATCAGCGCTCGGAGCCGCTCTGGAGGCCGCCGGATTCCGTCCGACCCCGCGCGGGCTGCGGCTACGGGCCTGATCGCATGCCCGAGGGAGACACCGTCTGGCTGACCGCGCAACGCCTGCACAAGGCCCTCGCCGGCCGTATCCTGACCCGATTCGATCTTCGGGTCCCTGACCTCGCAACGGTCGAGCTGCGGGGCGCGACGGTTACCGAAGTACTGCCCCGAGGCAAGCATCTGCTGATCCGGTTGGACACCGCGGCCACTCTGCATTCGCACCTGCGGATGGACGGTTCGTGGTACCTGAACCGGGCCGGGGAGCGGCCACGCGGCCAT
Organism: Pseudonocardiales bacterium; assembly: GCA_025465405.1. GTDB lineage: Bacteria > Actinomycetota > Actinomycetes > Mycobacteriales > Jatrophihabitantaceae > RYN-117. Next base: position 698 of record JAODNL010000562.1, read on the forward strand.
CCAGACCACATGATCCGGGCCCAGCTGGGCAATGCCGAGTGGCTGGCCACCGGCTACCGCGTGCACGATCTCCGGTTGCTCGCCACCAGCGACGAGGCGGCTGTGGTGGGCCATCTCGGGCCGGACCTGCTAGGCCCGGACTGGGATCTCGACGAAGCCGTTCGCCGGGTTCGCGCCCACCCGGACCGCGCGATCGGGGAGGCACTGCTTGATCAACGCAACCTCGCCGGCATCGGCAACCTCTACAAGTGCGAGGCGCTGTTCGTCGAGCGCACCGACCCGTGGGCTGCCGTGGCGGCCGTCGCCGACCTGCCCCGGCTGGTCAGTACCACCCGCAGGCTCATGCTGGCCAACCGCGAGCATCCGGAGCAGTCGACGACCGGCTTGCTTGCCCGCGGGCGCCAGCACTGGGTGTACGACCGGGCCGGGGAGGCGTGCCGGCGGTGCGGCACGGCGATCCGGCGCGCCGACCAGGGCACGCCACCGCGGCAGCGCAGCACGTACTGGTGCGCTGACTGCCAGCCGAGCCGGCCAGCTCGGCCCGCCGCGTCACGGTCAGCGGCCGCCCGTACCTAACACCCGGTTCAGTCGCCGCCCGGCTGCGCCTGCTTGGTGGTGTCGACGGTCGGTGCGGAGTCAGCGGCCGGGCCGCTGTTGGCCGGTGCCTCGATGGCGGCGTTCTCCGCGGCCGGGCTGATCGCCTGCTTCTCGGCGTTCAGCGACGCGCGGATCTCGTCGAGTCGCGCGGCGCCCTGCATATCGACGGTGGCCCGCTGTACCTCCAGCATCCGACCGGCGACAGAGTCCTTGGCCAGATCCGCCTGGCCGAGCGCGGTGGCATAACGCCGCTCGATCTTGTCGCGCACCTCGTCGAGCGTCGGGACGTTGGACGGCGCGGCGAGCTCGCTCATCTGCTGCAGCGACTTGGACACCGACTCCTGCATCTTGGCCTGCTCGAGCTGCGTCATCAGCTTCGTTCGCTCGGCAAGCTGCTGCTGCATCCGGGCCGCGCTATCCTGCACTGCCTGCCGGGCCTGGGCCGCCGCCTGCAGGGACTGGTCGTGCAGGGTCTTGAGATCCTCGACGGACGACTCGGCGTTGACGAGCTGGTTGGCCAGCGCCTGCGCGGTCTGTTCGAACTGCGCGGCCTTCTCGGTGTCGCCGTCCGCGTTGGCCTTGTCGGCCAGGACGAGGGCCTGTTTGGCCTGCGCCTGCAACGTCTCGATCTGGCCGAGCTGCCGGTCGAGCTGCATCTCGAGTTGACGCTGGTTGCCGATCACCGCGGCTGCCTGCTGGGTCAGCGCCTGGTGCTGGCGCTGCGCCTCCTGGATCGCCTGCTGGATCTGGATCTTCGGATCGGCCTTCTCGTCGACCTTTGCGCCGAACCAGGCAGACATGTACTTCCACGCCCGGACGATCGGGTTCGGCTTGGCCATCTGGTGCCCTCCTGCTGATCAACGTCGGCGGGCATGCCGACAACGTCCGGCATTCATCGTGTCAGACGACCGTGTGCAGCGTCAGGTTCCTCGACGGCGGCGCCGGTTCAGGCCGGTTGGGCCTCACGGCGCTCGCCGTCGACCCGGTCCGGGACGTCGGGCAGGCCGGCCAGCACGATCGCGAGATCGGCCGCCACCGACGTAGGGGTCGCCGGCGAGACGACGTAGGACGCGAGCCAGCGCAGCACAGTGTCGGTGCCGCCGCGGGAATCGGCCGCCAGAGCCACGGCGAGCGCCTCGTGCGCGATGCGCCAGCCCTCGGCGGTCGTATCGATGCAGCCGATCGTCGCGAGCGTCGCGGGCTCGATCCGCGCCAGCGTGCGCAGCAGCGGATGCCGGGCCAGCGCGTTCGCGGCCGTACTCAGCGCCTGCGGCAGTGGTCGACCGGCGCACTCGGCGGCCAGCGTGTTGACCTCGTCGACGAGCAGCGCCGACAGGACGGCTTCGCGGGTTCGGAAATGGTTGTACAGGGTGGCCTTCGCGACGCCGGCGGCCGTGGCGACCTGTGCCATTGTGATCTTCGTGCCGCTGACCTCGACGGCCCGGCGGGCGCCGTCCAGCAGCGCAGCGCGCGTGCGGTTCATGGCATTGCCCGCGCGCGAGCGCGTGCCAGCGGCCCGCACCGGCGCGGCCGACGCGATCGCCGGCGTGAGCGTTGTCTGGCGGAACAAGGTGTCGAACAGCGGATCGGGCGCCATGGTCGCCGAAGCTACCTCGCACCGGCGACACCGTCGGTGCGACGCGCGGCAGCCACCTCGAAGCTGTGACTGATGGGGCAGATGGGACCAGATGAGCGGCGGGCTCAGGCGGCGACGGTGGGCAGCGAGCGCATCTGCGGGCCACCGTTGTCGCTGGTCGGCGACGTCGAGATCCGCGCCGAGCCGGCGCCCGGAATCGCGGCGACCCGGTTGGTGAGCGCCAGCTTCTCCTCGCGGCGCAACACGTTGCTGACTTCCTGGAAGAGCTCGGAGAGCTCGACGTCCAGCGCACCGCAGATCGCGGCCAGCAGCTCGGACGACGGCTCCTTCTGGCCTCGCTCGACCTCGGACAGGTAGCCGAGGCTCACTCGGGCACTCGCCGAGATCTCCCGCAGCGTGCGGCGTTGACGCAACCTCAGGCCACGCAGGGTCTCGCCCACCACTTGACGAAGCACTGGCATCGAGCTGACCCCCTCTGCGGATCGTGAAGCCACATCGGCCCCTGCCACGTTACCGGGCGGGTGGACGGTGCGTGCGACGAAGCGGTGTCGTCCGCTCTTGGCGAACGTAACAATCAGATCGGCCGTCGACATTCCGACATGAGCAGGCTCAGGCAGGCGCCGACGGCTGCGGCGCGCACGTCGCCACGCTCGCCCGGAAAGTGGTGCTCACGGCCGGCCTCGCGCCCGGCCGGGCCGGCTACCGCCACGAAGACCGTCCCGACCGGCCGGCCGTCCTGGGAATCGGGTCCGGCGACGCCGGTGACGCCGAGACCGAAACTCGCCCCGAGCCGGTCGCGAGCCCCACGGGCAAGTGCCGCGGCGACCTCCGGATCGACGGCGCCGTGCTCGGCGAGCAGGCCCGGTTCGACTCCCGCGAGCGAGGCCTTCAGATCGGTCGCATACACGACCAGCCCGCCGCGGACGGTACGGCTGGCGCCCGGTGTCTCGGTGAGGGTCGCCGTCACCAACCCGCCGGTGAGCGACTCCGCCACCGCGACGGTCGCGCCGAGCTCGAGCAGGCGCGCGTGCACCGCAGCCGGCGTAGTCAACGCCACAGCACTCATAGCAGGGCACTCATCGCAGGGCACTCATAGCAGGGCACTCATACCGGGGCACTCATACCGGGCACTCATACCGGCGATTCATGCGACGGCGCGGGTCGCCCGGCCGGTGCGGCGAAGGCGGACCGCACGCGACACGTAGTCGCAGCCGGTGACCAGCGCGACCACGATCGCGGCGACCATGACCACCCATGCGGCCACGTGCAACCACCCGTGCAGGGGTAGCACGAACAGCCCGATCGCCACGCCTTGCAGCAGCGTCTTCACCTTGCCGCCGCGGCTGGCCGCGATCACGCCGTGGCGGATCACCCAGAACCGCAACACGGTCACGCCGACCTCGCGCACAACGATGACGACCGTCACCCACCACGGCAGGTCGTCCAGCGCAGACAGCCCGACCAACGCGGCGCTGACCAGCGCCTTGTCCGCGATCGGGTCGGCCAGCTTTCCGAACTCGGTGACCAGCCCGCGCTTGCGGGCGATATCCCCGTCGAACCGGTCGGTGATGGAGGCGAGTGCGAACACCGCCCACGCCGCAACCCGCCAGCCGGTGAGGTGGCCCCCGCCGTGGAAGAGCACCACGATGAACACCGGGACGAGCAGCAGGCGGAACACGGTGAGTGCGTTGGCGATATTCCACGCCGAGGCCGGGCTTGGCGGGTCGGCGATCGGATCGTCGGCCGGCGGCCGCACTTTCACCACGCCGCACCGGCGATGTCCGCGACAAGATCGACACCGTCGGAGTCGACGACGAATCCGGGGACGAGCTGGCCGGGCCGCAACGAGCGGTCTCCGACAAGCCGCGTCGTCCCGTCGACATCCGGTCCCTGGTGCGCGGCGCGCCCGGTCGTCTCGTCGCCGGCCTGCTCGACGAGCACCTCGACGCGCGTGCCGATGCGGTCCTCGGCGCGCTGCGACATCAGCTCCTCGGCCAGCGCGGCCACCCGCGCCACCCGCTGCGAGATCACGTCGCCGTCCACCTTGTCGGCGAAGTCGGCCGCCTCGGTTCCGTCCTCGTCGGAGTAGCCGAAGACGCCGACCACGTCCAGGCGCGCCTTGGTGAGGAAATCTTCCAGCTCGGCGACGTCGTCGTCGGTCTCGCCGGGAAACCCGACGATCACATTGCTACGGGCACCCGCGTCCGGGACGAGCGTGCGCACCCGCGTCAGGATGTCGAGGAACGATTCGGTGGAACCGAAGCGCTTCATGCGGCGCAGCACCCGCGGGCTGGCGTGCTGGAATGACAGATCGAAGTAGGGGGCCACGCCGGGCGTGGTTGCCAGTGCGTCCAGCAGCGAGGGGCGCAGCTCGGCCGGCTGCAGGTAAGAAACGCGGATGCGCTCGACGCCGTCGACCCCGGCCAGCTCCGGCAGCAGCCGCTCCAGCGCACGCAGATCGCCGAGGTCCTTGCCGTAGGACGTCGAATTCTCGCTCACCAGCACGAGCTCCCGCACGCCCGTCGAGGCGAGCCAGCGCGCTTCGGCGAGCACCTCCGCCGGTGGCCGCGACACGAACGAGCCGCGGAAGGAGGGGATGGCGCAGAAGGTGCAGCGCCGGTCGCAACCGGACGCGAGCTTGAGGTACGCGGCCGGCGCGCGGTCGAGTCGGGTGCGGGTGATGCCGGAGGGCAGCCACGCGTGGCCCGGCAGTGCGATCTCTGCCGCAGCGGCCGGACGATGTGCCGGCGTGACCGGCAAGAGGGTGCGGCGATCCCGTGGCGTGTGCGCGGGGACGGGGCGACCCGCGGCGATGTCGTCCAAGCGGGCCGCGATGTCGGCGTAGGAGTCGAAGCCGAGTACCGCGTCCGCCTCCGGGAGCGACGCCGCCAGCTCGTCGCCGTAGCGTTCGGCGAGGCAGCCGACCGCGACCACTTTCCGGCCGGTGTCCGCCGCCGCCAGCACCGTGTCGATGGAGTCCTTCTTGGCGGCATCGATGAAGCCGCAAGTGTTGATCACCACGACTTCGGCGTCGTCGTCATCGTCGGTCAGCGTCCACCCGGCGGCACCGAGCCGGCCCGCGAGCTCCTCGGAATCGACTTCGTTGCGTGCGCAGCCCAGCGTCACCAGCGACACGGTTCGGGAAGGCGGCGACACGTGAGCAGGTTACCTGCGTGGCGGGCCGGCGCCGTCCGATTCGGCACCAGGTGATCTTGATGCGCACGCTGAGGCGCGGGTGGACGTAGGCAACACGATCGCGGGCGACGTGCCGCGACGGATACCGTCAGCGACGTGTCCACCCCCGACATCGCAGTCCGCCGAGCCCGCACCGCCGACGTGCCGTCCATCAAAGCGATCGTCGACATCTACGCCGGCTCCGGCCGCAAACTGCTGGCCAAGGAACTCGTCGCGCTGTACGAGGACGTCCAGGACTTCCTGGTCGCCGAGCGCGACGGTCAGGTCGTGGGCTGCGGCGCACTGCACGTGCTGTGGGCCGACCTCGGTGAGGTTCGCACGCTCGCCGTCGGTCCCGACCATCGCGGCCAGGGCACCGGCGCGGCCGTGCTGGCCGGCCTCGTCGACACCGCCCGCGACCTCGGGCTCACTCGGCTGTTCGCGCTTACCTTCCACACGGCGTTCTTCGCCTCGCACGGCTTCGTCGAGATCGAGGGCACGCCCGTCGATCCTGACACCTACGACGCGCTACGCCGGTCCTACGACCCAGGCGTCGCCGAGTTTCTCGGCTTGGAGTACGTCAAGCCGAACACCCTCGGAAACACCCGCATGCTGCTCACCCTGTGACGATGACGCGCCGGGGAATCCAAATCCCGCGCGCCTCACGTGTCACAGGCGTTTCGCCAGCTAGCGTCATGGTACGGAGGTGATCATCGTGACCACTGCAGATCGCGTCGACCCGGTTTACCGCACCTGGGCGCCGCCGGTCGTCGTCGCCGACGACGAGACGTATGTCGGCAAGCACCGTCACCCGGGCGGCAGAAGGTTGTCCCTGCTCGGCTTCTTCTACACGGCACGGCACCTCGCGCGCGGCCGCTGACCCTGATCCCCACGAAGGCCCGGGAGCTAGCTCCCGGGCCTTCATCGTGCAGTCGGCCGGCCTGTGCACTCGGCCGGCTCGAGCAATCGGCGGCTCAGCCCGCGTCGGCGTCCAACGAGCCGGCTCCCGCGTCGTCCCCGCCGGCTACCAGGTCGTCGGCGCTGCCGCCGTTGCGCAGCGCGTACAGGAGTCCGGCCAGCTCGTCGGGCAGCACGAGCACCTCGCGCGCCTTCGATCCCTCTGAGGGTCCGACGATGCCGCGCGATTCCATCAGGTCCATCAGCCGCCCAGCCTTCGCGAACCCGACGCGCAGCTTGCGCTGCAGCATGGACGTCGAGCCGAACTGCGTCGAGACCACCAACTCGACCGCCGACAGGAACAGGTCGAGGTCGTCGCCGATGTCCTCGTCGATCTCCTTGCGCGCGGCGGCCTGCGGCGCCGTGACGTCGTCGCGGTACACCGGCTGCAGCTGGGTCTTGCAGTGGTCGACGATGCCGTGGATCTCGGCGTCGGTGACGAACGCGCCCTGCAGCCGGGCCGCCTTCGAGGCGCCCATGGGAAGGAACAGCGCGTCGCCCTTGCCCAGCAGCTTCTCCGCGCCGGGCTGGTCGAGGATGACTCGTGAGTCGGCCAGCGACGACGTCTTGAACGCCAGGCGGGACGGCACGTTGGCCTTGATCAGGCCGGTGACGACGTCGACCGACGGACGCTGCGTCGCGATCACCAGGTGGATGCCCGCGGCACGGGCCAGCTGGGTGATCCGCACGACCGAGTCCTCGACGTCACGCGGGGCGACCATCATCAGGTCCGACAGCTCGTCCACGATGACCAGCAGATACGGATAGGCGCTGTAGACGCGTTCGGAACCTGGTGGCGCGACCAGCTCCCCGTTGCGGACCTTGCGGTTGAAGTCGTCGATGTGCCGCACGCCGGAGGACTCCATGTCCTCGTAGCGCATGTCCATCTCGCGCACCACCCACTGCAGGGCGTCCGCGGCCTTCTTCGGATTGGTGATCACCGGCGTTACGAGATGAGGAATCCCTTGGTACGCGGCGAATTCCACCCGCTTCGGATCGATCAGCACCATGCGCACCTGGTCGGGCGTAGCCCTGGTGAGGACCGAAAGGATCAACGTGTTGATGCAGCTGGACTTGCCGGCGCCGGTGGCGCCGGCAACGAGCAGGTGCGGCATCTTGGTGAGGTTGGCGACGATGAAGCCGCCCTCGACATCCTTGCCGAGCGCGACGAGCATCGGGTGGTGATCGCGCTGCGCGGTCGGCGAGCGCAGGACATCACCCAGCATCACGATCTCCGGATCGGCATTCGGGATCTCGATGCCCACCGCGCTCTTGCCCGGGATCGGCGACAGGATCCGCACCTCGGCACTCTTCACCGCGTACGCGATGTTGCGGGTCAGGTTCGTGATGCGCTCGACCTTCACCGCCGGACCGAGTTCGACCTCGTACCGGGTGACGGTCGGGCCGCGGCTGAAGCCGGTGACGGCGCAGTCCACGTCGAACTCGGCGAATACCTGCTGCAGCGCGCCGATAACCTCGTCGTTGGCCTTGGTGTGCTCTAGGTGCGGCGTCCCCTGGGCGAGGTCCTTCAGCGACGGCAGCGTGTACATCCCCGCGCCGTTGGACAGTTCGAGCTGGATCGGGCGGGTGATGGGGGGCAGATCCTCCTCGATCTGCTTCGGGGTGCGCGCCTTGCGCGGCCGCGGTACCCGAACGGCGGGATCCGCGTCGGGTGACTCGACGTCCTGTCCGAGGCTCGGCAACTCCGACGTGGCAGCGTCCGGACCGGCCTCGGGCGCGGGACGCCGGCGGCGCTTGCGGCTCGGCTCGACCGC
>JAODNL010000602.1 GCA_025465405.1 Pseudonocardiales bacterium
TTAAGTAGGAGGCATGGTGACTGAGCGAGCAAATGTCGTGGGCGTAGGGATGATTCCGTTCACCACACCGAGCAAGGCCGAGCCCTATGACGTGATGGGCGAACGCGCCACCCGAGCCGCGCTTGCCGATGCCGGCTTGGACTACACGCAGATCCAGCAGGCGTACGTCGGCTACGTCTACGGGGACTCCACTTGTGGCCAGAAGGCTCTCTACCGGGTCGGCCATTCGGGCATCCCGGTGGTCAACGTGAACAACAACTGCTCGACCGGGTCGAGCGCCCTGTTCTTGGCCCGGCAGGCGGTGGAGAGCGGCGCCGACTGCGTGCTGGCGCTGGGGTTCGAGCAGATGCAGCGTGGTGCTCTGACGACGCACTGGGCGGATAGGCCCAGCCCGTTTGAGGAATTCGACGAGGTCGCCGACCAGGTACAAGACCGCACCGACGCTCCGTTTGCCGCGCAGTACTTCGGTGGCGCGGGAGCGGTGTACGCCGAGCGGTACGGTACCCGGCCGGAAACCTTCGCCAGGGTCTCGGTCAAGGCCCGCGCACACGCGGCGAACAACCCGTACGCGGTGTTCCGCGACCCGGTGACCGTGGAGGAGGTGCTGGCCTCACCACACATCTACGGTCCGCTCACACGGCTACAGTGCTGCCCGCCGACCTGCGGCGCGGCTGCGGCGATCGTCTGCAGCTCCGACTACGCCGCGCGGCACGACCTCGATCAGACGGTGCGGATCGCGGCACAGGCGATGACCACCGACAGTCCAGCCAGCTTCGTCGAGAAGGACATGACCAAGCTCGTTGGCTATGAGATGACCCAGCGTGCCGCTGACGCGGTATACGAGAAGGCTGGCATTGGGCCGCAGGACATACGGGTGGTCGAGCTGCACGACTGCTTCACCGCCAATGAATTGATCAGCTACGAGGCCCTGCGGCTCACGCCTGAGGGGACGGCGGAAAGGTTCATCGCCGACGGTGATAACACCTACGGCGGGAAAGTGGTCACCAACCCGTCGGGCGGGCTGTTGTCCAAAGGGCATCCGCTCGGTGCCACCGGTCTTGCTCAGTGCAATGAGCTGGTTCGCGAGTTGCGAGGGCAAGCCGACGCGCGTCAGGTGGACGGGGCAACCCTGGCCTTGCAGCACAATATCGGCCTCGGTGGTGCCGCGGTGGTCACCCTGTATGAGAAGGTCCACTGACGTGCCTGTGCCTACGTCGATCACCGGCACCTACCTGACGCCGCTCACCGTCTACATCGACGCGGGTCGACTGCGGTTCTTCGCCAAGGCGATCGGCCAAACCGATCCGGTGTACACCGATCTCGAGGCCGCTCGAGCAGCCGGACACCCGCAGCTACCCGTGCCGCCAACCTTCCTTTTCGGCCTGGAGCTAGAAGGCCCGGACGGATTCAGCTGGCTCACCGAGCTCGGCGTCGACCTGGGCCAGTTGCTGCACGGCGAGCAGACGTTCAGCTACAGGTCCATGGCACATGCCGGCGACACCCTAGTCCTGCAGCCCCGCATCGTCGATGTGTACACGAAGAAGGCCGGAGCATTGGAATTCATCCGCAAGCACACTGCCGTGACCCGTACGGACGGCTCGCCCGTGGCCGAGCTGGTCAACGTGCTCGTGCTGCGCCACCCGGGGGTGAACGGATGACTGCGCAGGCTGACATGGCTGTCGGCACTGAACTGCAGCCGCTGGTGCTGCCGCCGATCTCGCGAACCACTCTCGCGCTCTTCGCCGGCGCTTCCGGCGACCACAACCCGATCCACGTGGATGTCGACTTCGCTCGGGCGGCAGGAATGGACGACGTCTTCGCGCACGGGATGCTGTCCATGGCCTATCTCGGTCGGCTGCTGACTAACTTCGCGCCGCAGGAGCGGATCAGGTCCTGTCATGTGCGCTTCGCCGCCATCACGCCCGTTCATGCCAGCCTGACCTGCACCGGGCGGGTCAGCGCGGTGAACAACAGCCTCGTCACCGTCGAGCTCGTGACCAGCCTCCCAGACGGGACCGTCACGCTCATCGGCGAGGCGGTCGTCGCGACTTCCTGAAAGGAATCCACAGCGTGCGAAAACTCGACGGCAAAGTAGCCATTGTCTCCGGCTCCGGGCGGGGCATCGGCCGGGAAGTCGCGCTCAAACTGGCCGGCGATGGCGCAAAAGTTGTTGTCAATGACCTTGACGCCGAGCCGGCCAAAGAGACGGTCAGCGCGATCGACGCGGTCGGCGGTCAGGCCGTGGCCTGCCCCGGCAGTGTCACCGAGGCCGACTTCGGCGAACGGTTCGTCCGGACCGCGCTCGACTCGTTCGGTGGCCTCGACATCGTCGTGAACAACGCCGGATATACCTGGGACAGCGTGATCCAGAAGATGACAGATGAGCAATGGGACGCGATCCTCGACGTCCACCTCAAAGCCCCGTTTCGAATTCTGCGCGCCGCGCAGCCCGTCATCGCTGCTGCGGCAAAGCGAGCCATCGCCGCAGGCGAGGTGGCTCCGTGTCGCAAGGTGGTCAACATCTCTTCGGTCGCCGGCCTGGATGGCAACGCCGGTCAGGCCAACTACGCCGCGGCCAAGGCCGGGGTCACCGGGTTGACCAAGACGCTGGCCAG
>JAODNL010000608.1 GCA_025465405.1 Pseudonocardiales bacterium
GCTCCGCCCAACCCCGGCGACCTGCCCATCCCCGGCGACCCGCGCGGCCCCGGCGACCCGCCCAACCCCGGCGGCCTGATAAGCCGGGCGGACGCCTTGGCCGCCGGGTGGACGGACGCCGCGATCCGGCACGCGGTCGCGACCGGGCGGTGGCGCCGACTCAGGTCCGGGATTTACGTCCTCGCTGCCGCTCCGGGACTGGATGCCCATGCCTCGCGGGCGAGGAATGTGTCAGCGGCCTACGCATCCGCCCGAACCTGCCCTAGGGCCGTGATCAGCCACGGGTCAGCTGCGATCGTGCATGGCCTGCCCACCGTGTGCAGGCTGGACCGACCCTGCCTCACCGTTGCCGCGGGCACCGCGCTTCGGCATCTGGCGGCCGCGCATCTGCACCGAGCGACGCTCGCAACGCACGATGTCACCGAGATCCGCGGCGTTGCAACGACATCCGCTGCCCGTACCGTTCTGGATCTTGCTCGGGAACACGGTCTCGACGCCGGTGTCGCCGCGGCCGACGCGGCGCTCCATCAGGGCCTGGTCACGGCCGGCGACCTAGCGCGGGCCTTGGCGGAGTGTGCGGGGTGGCCGGGAAGCGCCGCGGCCGGACGGACGGCAGCGCTGTGCGACGGGCTCGCGGAATCCGCGCTGGAGTCGCTGAGCCGGCTGCGAATCGGCGTCGCCGGATTACCGCCTCCGGTTCTGCAGGCCGAACTCGGCGACGAGTTCGGCCGCTTCGTCGCGCGGACCGATTTCTACTGGCCGCAGTTCGGTGTCGTCGGCGAGGCCGACGGAATCGTCAAGTACGACGGCCGCGACGCACTCCTTGCCGAGCGCAGGAGGCAGGCCGCGCTCGAGCAGCTCGGCTTGGTCGTCGTCCGATGGGAGTGGCGGGATCTGAGCCGCTTCGACCCCGTAGCCGGGCGCCTGCGCGCGGCGTTCGGCCGCGGGACGCCGAGGGCCGCTGCGGGCGAAAGACAAAGGTGGAGCGTCCTGCCGCCGTGCACCCGAATCGGTGCCTAATGGGGTCGAGATAGCAGCTATGCCGCGTGCAAAGCGAGCGGAGGCGGCGCTTCGATGCTGCCTGACCGCGTCCTGTCTACTGGGGCTGCTTCGCCTTACTGGCCCGGCCGCGTTGCTTCTCGCGGTCCTGCGCGAACAGAAGCACCTTGCGGATGCGCACCGTCGCCGGAGTGACCTCCACGCACTCGTCGTCGCGGCAGAACTCCAGCGCCTGTTCGAGCGACAGCACCCGATGCGGGATCAGCGGCACCAGCACGTCGCCGGACGATTGGCGCATGTTGGTGAGCTTCTTCTCCTTGGTCGGGTTCACGTCCATGTCGTCCTGACGCGAGTTCTCACCGACGATCATGCCCTCGTATACCTCGGTTCCGGGACCGACGAACATGACACCGCGTTCCTGCAGGTTCGCCAGTGCGAAGCCGGTGGTGGCCCCGCGCCGGTCGGCCACCAGCGAACCGGACGGCCGGGTACGGATGTCGCCGGCCCACGGCTCGTAACCCTCGTGAATGTGGTGCAGCAGCCCGGTGCCACGCGTCTCGGTCAGGAACTCGGTGCGGAACCCGATCAGGCCGCGCGCGGGGACGATGTACTCCATCCGGATCCAGCCGGTGCCATGGTCGACCATCTGCTCGAGCCGGCCCTTGCGCAGCGCCAGCAGCTGGATGACGACACCCTGGTACTCCGACGGCACGTCGATCGTCATCCGCTCCATCGGCTCGTGCAGCCGGCCATCGATCCGGCGGGTCACGACCTGCGGCTTGCCGACGGTGATCTCGAAGCCCTCCCGGCGCATGATCTCGACGAGGATCGCCAGCTGGAGTTCGCCCCGTCCCTGCACCTCCCAGGTGTCCGGGCGCTCGGTCGTCAGGACCCGGATCGAGACGTTACCGACGAGCTCCGCCTCCAGGCGGTTGATCACCTGACGCGCGGTCAGCTTCGAGCCCGACTGCCCGGCCAGCGGCGAGGTGTTGATGCCGATGGTCATCGAGATCGACGGCTCGTCGATGGTGATGACCGGCAGCGGCCGCGGGTCGTCCGGGTCGGCGAGCGTCTCGCCGATCGTGATGTCTTCGATGCCGGCGATGGCGATGATGTCGCCCGGACCCGCGGAGTCGGCCGACACCCGGTCCAGCGCGTGTGTCATCAAAAGTTCGGTGATCTTGACGCGCTCGATCGTGCCGTTCGCACGGCACCACGCGGCCTGCTGCCCTTTACGGATCGTGCCGTTGTGCACTCGGCACAGGGCCAGCCGGCCGAGGTACGGCGACGCGTCGAGGTTCGTGATGTGCGCCTGCAGGGGCGCGCCGTCGTCGAACGAGGGGGCCGGGATCGCCGACAGGATCGTCTCGAACAGCGGCTGCAGGTTCTCCTCCTCCGGCATGGCGCCGTCCTGCGGCCGCTTGAGCGACGCGCGGCCGGTCTTCGCGGACGCGTACACGATGGGGAATTCGATCTGGTGCTCGTCGGCGTCCAGGTCGAGAAACAGCTCGTATGTCTCGTCGACCACGTCGGCGATACGTGCGTCGGGACGGTCCACCTTGTTGATCACAAGCACGACGGGCAGGTGTGCCTCGAGCGCCTTGCGCAGCACGAACCGGGTCTGCGGCAACGGCCCCTCGGAGGCATCCACGAGCAGCACGACGCCATCGACCATGGAAAGCCCACGCTCGACCTCGCCGCCGAAGTCCGCGTGACCCGGGGTGTCGATGATGTTGATCGTGATGCGTTCGCCAGAAGGCATGATGTGGTCGACGGCGGTGTTCTTCGCGAGGATCGTGATGCCCTTCTCGCGCTCCAGGTCGTTGGAGTCCATGACTCGCTCGTTCACGTCGCCGGTGTCGGCCTGGTGCGCGGTGAACGCCCCGGACTGCCACAGCATCGCGTCGACGAGCGTGGTCTTGCCGTGGTCGACGTGCGCGACGATCGCGACGTTGCGCAGGTCCTCGCGCTGTCCCATCGTGGCGATCCTCGTCTCGGTCAGTGGGTGCGCGCGCGGCGCGGACGCCGCTCCGCGGCCTGCGGGTGACGGGTGGACGTGGCGGTGCCGGCGCCAGGACGGCGACGCGCACCCCTAGGACCATTCTGGCGCGTGCGTTCCGGTCGCGCTCCGTGCTCGACGCGCGGTGCCTTCGGTGCCTTCTGTGGCTTCTCGACCACAGCTACGCCGCTGGGCCGACGCGCGCCGGTGACCGCGGCCACGCCGGTGTCACCGGCGACCGCATCGCGCTGCTCGGGATGCACCCCGGCCTCGGCGAGCACCTTGCGCACCGCCCGTTCCTCAGCCGGAGTGGTCAGCAATACGACCGTGCCGCTCTCGCCCGCACGTGCCGTTCGGCCCGAGCGGTGCAGGTAGTCCTTGCCGTCCTGCGGCGGGTCGACGTGCAGCACGAGCGACACGTCGTCGACGTGGATGCCGCGCGCGGCGACGTCCGTGGCGACGAGGACGGGCACCGAGCCGTCGCGGAAGGCGGCCAGCGCGCGGTTGCGCTGCGCCTGCGTGCGGCCGCCGTGCAGGGCACCCGCGGCGATGCCGGCGCGACTGAGGTTGCGGGCCATCCGCTCGGCACCGTGCTTGGTCCGCACGAAGCACAGCGTGCGGCCCTCGCGCGCGGCGATCGAGGCGACGAGATCGAACTTCGCCTCGAACGGCACGCGGAACAGGTGGTGGCTCATCGTGTCGACGGACGCCTCGGCGCTGTGCAGCGCGTGAACGGCCGGGTCGGTCAGGTAGCTCTCGACGAGCGTTGCGACGTCGCCGTCCAAGGTGGCCGAGAAGAGCAGGCGCTGGCCCCGGGCCGGCGTCATGTCGAGCAGCCGTCGTACGACGGGCAGGAAGCCCAGGTCGGCCATGTGGTCGGCCTCGTCCAGCACGGTCACCTCGACCTCGCGCAGGTCACAGGAGCGCCGCTCGATCAGGTCGATCAGCCGGCCGGGTGTGGCCACGAGCACGTCCACGCCCCTCTCCAGCGACTGGATCTGCTTCTGGATCGGCAGGCCGCCGGCGACCAGGCGCACCGAGACGCTGCGGGCCTGTGCCAGCGGAGCGATCGCGTCGGTGACCTGCATTGCCAGCTCGCGAGTCGGCACGAGTACCAGTCCGCGGGGACGGCGGGGGTTGGCCGGCGACCCTTCCAGACGCGCGATCAGCGGCAGGCCGAACGCAAGCGTCTTGCCCGATCCGGTCGCGGCGCGCCCGAGCAGGTCTCGGCCGGCCAGGACGTCCGGGATGGTGGCGGCCTGGATCGGGAACGGTGACTCGATCCCGTTTCGGGACAGCGCACTCACCACCGCGGACGGCAGGCCGAGCTCGCGGAAGCTGGGGAGGTCTTCGGTGGGGACGATGCGCACCGGCAGGTCGTCCCACATCGAGCGGGACGCGGCCGGGGTGCGGCGGGGAGCAGGGGCAGAACGGCGGGGCGCGGCAGAACCGCGCGCAGTGGAGCGGGACAAAACAGATCCTTCGGGACGGTGGCGCGTCCCGACAATCCGCTTGATGACGGCGGTTCTGGCACGAGCCCGACGCGATGATCGCGTCGCATGAAGCTGCGGCGCGGGCAATTGGTGCCCGCCAGCTGTCATTAGTCTACCGGCTCCGCGGCCGTCCTGCGACCAGGCCGGTCGGCGATGGTCAAGGACGACTCACGCCCTGTGACGATCACCCTTGGATCACCCTTGGCGGCGCACTGATCGGCTACCGCCTCGGAAAACCGGCAACCGGTCGCGAACAGGTGATCCGGAGCGGCCGGCCGGTCTCGCTCCGGCGGTCAGGGCTGGAAGCGGTACCCCATACCCGGCTCGGTGAGCAGGAAACGCGGCCGGCCGGGATCCTCTTCGATCTTGCGCCGCAGCTGAGCCATGTAGATGCGCAGGTAGCTACGTTCGGTGTGGTCGGGATGACGCCCGACGGCGGTCAGCAGGCGTGCGGACGTGACCAGCCGGCCGGGATTGCGCAGCAGCACGTCGAGGATGCGCCACTCGGTCGGGGTGAGCCGCACGATCGTCGTGCCGTCGCGCACGGCCCACGCATCGAGGTCGACCGTGATGTCAGCGAGGGTCACCGTCGCGCCGGACGACGAGTCGCCGGTGCGGCGCAGAGCGGCGCGCAGACGGGCCAATAGCTCGTTCATGTCGAATGGTTTCTCGACGTAGTCGACCGCACCGAGGTCGAGCGCGGAGACCTTGGCCTGGCTGCCGGATCGGGCCGACAGCACGATCACCGGAATATCGGGTCGGCTGACGTGCAGTTGACGGATGACATCCAGACCGTCCTGGTCGGGCAGGCCGAGGTCGAGGATGACGACGTCGGGTGGAAAGGCGCCGATCTGGTCGATGGCGCCCTGCGCGGTCTGCGCCGTGACCACGTCGTATCCCCGGTTCGAGAGGTTCAGCACGAGGGCGCGAAGCAGCTGAGGTTCGTCGTCGACGACGAGAACCTGGCTCACGACAGCTGCTCCGAGGTGGCCAACGGCGTGACCTGGGTCTCGGAGGCAGGCAGCGCGACGACGACGGTCAACCCGCCGCCGGGAGTGTCGTCGAGCGTGATCGAGCCGCGCATCGCAGCGACGAAGCCGCGGGCGATCGCCAGTCCGAGGCCGACACCCGGGCCGGTGCTGGTCACGCGGTCGTCGAGGCGTTGGAAGGGTAGGAAGACGTTCTCCCGATCTTCGGGTGGGATCCCAGGGCCGCGGTCGATGACCCGGATCTCGACCCGTTCGCCGTGGGTGCTGGCCGTGACGAGGACCTCCTGGCCGGCGGGGGTGTAGCGGAGCGCGTTGTCGACCAGATTCGCGAGGACGCGCTCGAGCAGCCCCGGATCCGCGACGACCTCGGGAATCGCGTCGGCAACCTCAACCTCGATCGGAGCGGTCCACGGGACGTCGTCCAGCGCCCGGCTGACGACGTCATCGACGCCGACCGGGCGCGAGGTCAGTGAGAGTGCTCCGGCGTACAGCCGCGACAGGTCGAGCAGACTCGTCACGAGTGAGGTGAGGCGGTCCAACGAGGAATCCGCGTTCACCAGCAGCTCCTGGCGGTCGGCCTCGCTCCAGGTGATGTCCGTGCTACGCAGGCTCGATACCGCCGCCTTCGCTGATGCGATCGGTGTCCGCAGGTCGTGGCTCAACGCGTTGAGCAATGCGGTGCGCATGCGGTCGGCTTCGGCCAGCGATTCGGCGGCCGCCGCGGTCTCGCTGAGCTGCCGCTGCCGGTAGGCGACGGCGACCTGGGTGGCGAAGGCGGCGAGCAGCCGCTGGTCCTCGGCGGCGAGCGGGCGGCCACGCAGCGCCAGGTCGAGATCCTCGCCGATGGGGACCTCGGTGTCCGCATCCTCGGGGCATCGCGGAGGGTCGTCGCCGACACTCCCCACAGACGACCAGGAACCCCGCATGCCGGTTCCGCTGCGATGCGTCCGGAGGCTGGCCGAGCTCGCCGGTGCGCCGACGTCGCGTCGCAGCAGCGCGGCGCTCGTAGCCCCGAATGCCTCGCGCACGCGGTCGAGCAGCGCGGGCAGGGCCTGCTCGCCCCGGAGCAAGCTGCCGGCCAGGGTCGACAGCGTCTCGGCCTCGGCATTCGACCGGGCCGCCTCGACCGTGCGTCGCGCGGCACGGTCGACGACCCGCGAGACGAGCGCGGCGATGAGCACGAACACGATGAGCGCCAGAACGTTCTGCGGCGCGGAGATCGTCAGCTTGTGGATCGGCGGGACGAAGTAGTAGTTCAGCAGCAGACTGGCGACGATCGCCGTGAGCATCGCGGGGTAGAAGCCGCCGATCAGGCTGACGATCACGACGACCACGAGGAACAGCAGCATGTCGCTGGGCAGTGTCAGATCCGCCCGCCAGTGTGCGCACAGCGGAACCAGCACCGAGAGCATCGCGGCCGCGACGACGAGGCCGGCCGCCCGGCGAACCGGCGTCAAACCGCCGGTGAGCCGTGGCAGCACGCGTCCCTTGCCGATGTAGTCGTGACTGATCACGTGGACGTCGATCGAGCCGGACTTGCGAGTGATGGTCATGCCGGTGCCAGGCCCCGTGAGCGTGGCGATGACCGGGCTGCGCCGGCTGGCGCCGATCACGACCTGCGTGGCGTTGTTCGCCCGCGCGAAGTCGAGCACCGCCGTGGACACGTCGTCGCCGATGACCGAGTGGTAGCTGCCGCCGAGGGACTCGACGAGCAGTCGCTGCTGTTCCAGGGCCGCGATGCTCGATCCGGCCAGGCCGTCGCTACGTGCCACGTGGACCGCCAACAGGTCCCCCGAGCCGCCGCGCGCCGCGATCCGCGCGGCCCGGCGGATCAGCGTGTCGCCCTCGGGGCCACCGGTCAGCGCGACGACGATCCGCTCGCGGGTCTCCCACGTCGCGGCGATCCCGTGCTGCTCCCGGTAGCGCTTGAGCCCCTCCTCGACACTGTCCGCCAGCCACAGCAGCGCGAGCTCTCGGAGCGCGGTGAGGTTGCCGGGCCGGAAGTAGTTCGAGAGCGCCGCGTCGACCTTGTCCGGCTTGTAGATGTTGCCGTGGGCCATCCGGCGACGCAGGGCCTCCGGCGTGCTGTCGACGAGCTCGACCTGCTCGGCGGCGCGGACCACCGCATCGGGGACGGTCTCGCGCTGCGGTACCCCGGTGATCGCCTCGACGACGTCGTTGAGCGAGTCAAGATGCTGCACGTTCACGGTGCTGATCACATCGATGCCCGCTTCGAGCAAGGTCTCGATGTCCTGCCAGCGCTTCTCGTGCTCGCTGCCCGGCACGTTGGTGTGGGCGAGCTCGTCGACGAGCGCGATCTGCGGCGCCCTCGCGAGGACCGCCGCCAGGTCCAGCTCGGTGAATTCGGTGTCCCGGTAGTTCATGGTCCGCCGCGGGACGATTTCGAGGCCTTCGAGCTTCTCCGACGTGTGTTGCCGGCCGTGGGTCTCGACGTACGCGATCACCACGTCGGTTCCACGCGATGCTCGACGCTGTCCCTCGTCGAGCATCGCGTAGGTCTTGCCCACGCCGGGGGCGGCGCCCAGATAGACGCGCAGCTGGCCTCGTCCGGTCACGCTCGGTCCACCGTCACTTCTTCGAGTACGGATAGACCTTGTCGAGGGCGATGTTCAGCTGCAGAACGTTCACCCGCGGCTGGCCGAGGAACCCGAGGTCGCGGCCCTTGCTGAACTTCGCGACCAGCGCGTCGACCTGCGCCACGCTGATACCGCGCACCTTCGCGACTCTTGCCTCCTGCAGCCGCGCGTACGCCGAGCTGATCTCCGGGTCCAGGCCGGAGCCGGACGCGGTCACGGCGTCAGCGGGAACCGCCGGATGCGCCGGCGCGTTCCCCCGGATCGGCACGACCTGTCCCTTGGCGTAGTCCTCGCCGAACTTGCCGACCTGCACCGCAACGCCCTTGTACGTCGAGATGAACGGCTTTGCGGGCGCGGCCTGGTTGATGCTGACGACGCGCGTGACCGTGCCGTGGTAGCCGGGACCGGACCAGAACACCGCCAGCACCGCGCCGACACCGTCGGGTGTGCAGAACGGCCGCGATCCGTCGACGCCCTCGAGCTGGCCGATCGCCACACTGCGCGAGCACACCTGGGTGAGCAGGCTCTGCTTGCCGGTATCGCTCTTGACCGCCGGATCCGGCAGCGTGTCCACAATGGACTCCGGTCCGAGGTTGCTCGCGCTCGACGCGGTGGGGTCGTATCCGGTGCCCGCAGCGGACGGCCGGCTCTGGAAGTACTGAGTCAGCGGATTGCCGTTTGCGTCGGTGAAGCTCTGTCCGATGAGCTTCGAGCCGACGACGTTGCCGGCCACTTTGACCAGTGATCCGTCGGCGCGGTTCTTCAGCCCTGGGACCTGGGCAATCGCAGTGATCAGCAACGGGTAACCCACGCCCAGGATGACTGTGAAGATCAGCAACATCCGCAGTGACGCGGACAGCTGCCGAAGCGAATTGACGATTGTGCGCATGTCAGGTCACCGGATTCCGGGGAGGTACTGGACGACGAGATCGATGAGTTTGATGCCCAGGAACGGCATGACGATGCCACCGAGGCCGTAGATGTAGAGGTTGCGGCGCAGCATCTGGCTGGCGCTGGCCGGCTTGTACCGCACTCCACGCAGTGCGAGCGGGATCAGCGCCACGATGATGACGGCGTTGAAGATGACCGCCGACAGGATCGCGGACTGCGGCGAGTGCAGCCGCATGATGTTCAGCTTGTCCAGTCCTGGGTACACAGCGGCGAACATTGCCGGGATGATCGCGAAGTACTTCGCGACGTC
>JAODNL010000637.1 GCA_025465405.1 Pseudonocardiales bacterium
CGTCGACCAGACCGTCAAGGGCGGCGGGACCGTCTTCGTCCCGCTGCACGCGGACGACCCGCTCGTCACGGTCGGACCGGACGGCGTCGCCGGCACGGGCGACGAGGTGCCACCGAGCCAAGCGTTCATGGTGCTGACGCGTGCTCAGAACCAGCCGGGCCCGGACGGCGTCCTCGGTGACGACCCGTCGACGCCCGCCGACGAAAGCGCCGACGACATCCAGAACGCCAACAACACCGACAGCCCATGGGTCGACCAGAGCCAGACATATTCCTCCCATGCCTCGCACCAGGTGTTCCTTCGCGAGTACGTGAACAACGGCGCCGGGCCGGTCTCCACCGGAAAGTTGCTGGGTGGACTAGGAGCCGGCCAGACGTACCCCGGTTCCCCGGACGGGCGCACGGGAATCGGGACGTGGGCCGCGGTCAAGGCACAAGCGGCGACGCTGTTGGGCCTCCGACTTGTCGATGCCGACGTGACGAACGTGCCGATGATCGCTGCCGACCCGTACGGCAAGTTCATCCCTGGCCCGGACCGCGGATTGCCGCAGTACGTGACGTCAGGCGGCCTGGTCGAGGGCAATACCGCGGCGCCGGTGTCCGTGCCGGCGAACGTGCTTCACTTCGACACTCCGTTCCTCACCGACATCGCGCACAACGCCGATCCGAGTCCGCAGGACACCGACCACAACCCGGCTACGCCTCCGGTAGCGCCGGAACCGGATGCCGACAGCACTCCCTCGGCTGACTTCGCCAGCCAGCCTCCCGGCACCTACGACGACGAGATGCTGAACGCACACTTCGCGTGCGGTGACGGCCGGTGCAACGAGAACATCGCGCTCAGCACGATCCACCAGATCTTCCACTCCGAGCACGACCGCCTGATCGACTACATCAAGAATGTGCTCGAGACCGACACCTCGGCGACTGGTGTCGCTGCGCTGGCGAAGTGGCAATCGAGCGGTCAGCCGAGTGACTACGGTTACAACTACGGTGAGCGGCTGTTCCAGGCGGCTCGCTACGTCAACGAGATGGAATACCAGCACCTGGTGTTCGAGGAGTTCGGGCGCAAGGTGCAGCCGGGCATCCGGCCGTTCCACGTGTACTCGCCCGACATCAATCCGGCGGTCAAGGCCGAGTTCGCACACGCCGTGTACCGGTTCGGTCACTCGATGCTCGATGACGACGTGGCCCGTACCAATATCGACGGCTCGAACAACTCGATTCCGTTGCTCACCGCATTCCTGAATCCACCGGAGTACTTCAACGGAGGTAGCGCCGGCACGCTCACACCCGAGCAGGCGGCCGGCAGCGTCGTCATGGGATCTTCCGACCAGGTCGGCAATGAACTCGACGAATTCGTGGTCGAGACGCTGCGCAACAACCTGCTCGGCCTTCCGCTCGACCTGCCCACGCTCAACCTGACACGGGCCCGGGACGCGGGCGTCCCGCCGTTGAACGATGTGCGCCGGCAGATCTTCGCCGAAACCAACGACGGTCAGCTCTCCCCGTACACCAGCTGGTCGGACTTCGGTCAGCATCTCAAGCACCCGGAGTCGCTGATCAACTTCGTCGCGGCCTACGGCCAGCACCCGACGATCACCGGTGCGAGCACGCTCGCTGCGAAGCGGGCGGCCGCGAAGGCGATCGTAGATCCGGCCAACCCGGGTGACGCTCCTGCCGATGCTGCCGACTTCATGTTCAGCAACGGTTCATGGGGGACCCCGGCGTCCGGCGTGACCACCACTGGTCTCGACCAGGTCGACCTCTGGGTAGGTGGCCTCGCCGAGGTCACCAACCTGTTCGGCGGTCTGCTGGGCAGCACGTTCAACTATGTCTTCCAAACTCAGATGGAGAGCTTGCAGGACGGCGACCGGCTTTACTACCTCAACCGGACACCCGGCATGAACCTGCGGACGCAGCTCGAGGGCAACTCGTTCTCCGAGCTGATCGAGCGCAACACCGACGGCACGAACACGCTGAAGGCCGACGCGTTCGCCACGGCGGACTGCAAGTTCCAGCTCGCGAACCTGAACGGGACTCCCGCCGGGTTCGCCAGCTTCGGCTCGACCGTCGCCGACGACCCGACGACGACCGACTGTGACGAGAGCAAGCTGCTGCTGCGCAAGCCGGACGGCACGATCCAGTACCGGGCGATCAACTCGGTCGACCCGCCCGGGATCAACGGCCAGAGCGTGTACAACGGCACGACCGGCGTCGACCGCGTCTTCGGCGGCAACGACAACGACACCATCTGGGGTAACGGCGGCAACGACATCATCGAAGGCAATGGTGGCGACGACGTCTTGCTCGGTGGCAACGGCAACGACATCATCACCGACCTGTCCGGTGCCGACGTCCTGAAGGGTGGTCCGGGCAACGACGCCCTCGACGGTGGTATCGGCGACGACATCTTCATGGGCGGTGACGGTCAGGACTTCATCAACGGCGGAGCCAATGACAACGAGGCGTTCGCCGGTCCTGGCAACGACTACATCATCGCCGGTCAAGGCGCCGACGCCGTGTTCGGTGACGGTGGAGACGACTGGATCCAAGGCGGTTCGGGGCAGGACCTGCTGCAGGGTGACCACGGTGCGCCGTTCTTCGACGACCCCGCCGAGACCGCTCCGGGCAATGACATTCTCATCGGCCAGGTTGGCGAGAACGACTACGACGCAGAGGGCGGCGACGACCTGATGGCCCAGAACGCGGCCGTCGACCGCAACGCCGGTTCGGGTGGGTTCGACTGGGCATTCCACCAGTACAACACCACGGCCGCCGTCGATGACATGATGATCAACAACAACCTGGGTGGTCTGCCGATCCAGGTGATCGTCAACCGGGATCGGTGGCAGGAGACCGAGGCCGACTCGGGTGGGTCTTTCAACGACAGCATCAAGGGCACGGACGGCGTGCTGGCCACACCACGACTCATCACCGGTGGCGGGTTCACCGGTTGCGACGCGATAGACCAGGCCGGCCTCGACCGGATCTCTGGCCTCGACGCGCTGCTTCCGCCTGTCGCGTCCTGGCTCGGAACGGCCGCGGAAACATCGTCGCTGTCCGTTTCCGGTCAATGTCCGCTCGTCGGCAAGGTCTGGGGAGAAGGCGACATCCTTCTCGGCGGTCCGGGCAGTGACACGATCACCGGGCGCTCCGGCGACGAGATCATCGACGGTGACAAGGAACTGCGCGTCGCGATCACTGTCCGGGACGCCGGTGGTGCCGAGATCGGCCGTACCGACCTGATGGAGCACGCGGCGACCAGCGGGACGTTCGGTCCTGGCACCGCCGGGATGACCCTGCAGGCCGCAGTGTTCGCGGGACTTGTCGACCCGGGCAACCTGGTCAACGTCCGCGAGATCGTCAACAACGTGACGCAGGCTTCCGACTGCGGCGCGGCGACGACGGTGAACTGCGACACGTCGGTGTACGCCGGGCCTCGCTCGCAGTACACGATCACGACGAACGCGGACGGCTCGGTGACCGTTGTCGACACGACCAGCGCGCCGGCGGCCGTCGGCGTGGTGGCGGTCGGCGACGGCACGGACACGCTGTTCCACATCGAGCGGTTGCAGTTCGCCGATGGGACGGTCCTGCTCGGCACCCCGAGCGCTCCCACGATCGGCACGGCGACACGGGGCAACACGACCGCGACCGTCACCTGGACGGCACCGGCCAGCGCGGGCACGTCGGCACTGACGGGCTTCGAGGTCGACGTCCGCACTGGTACGACCGTTGTTCGCACGGTCAGCGTCACACCGGCCACGGCGACCAGCACGGTCATCACCGGACTCACGAACGGCACCGCCTACAACTTCGTGGTCCGTGCAGTGAACACCGCGGGAGCGGGTTCGGATTCAGGGATCTCGAACACGGTGACCCCGGCGACGACGCCGGACCCGCCGACTATCGGTACAGCCACCGCGGGCAATGCCTCGGCCACGGTTACGTGGACGGCACCGGCCAGCAACGGTGGCCTGGCGATCACCGGCTACTCGGTGGGCGTGCTCAATGCGGCCAACGCGCAGGTAGGTGCGCTGCGCCCGGCGCCGGCAGGGGCAACCAGCCTCGTCGTCACCGGTCTGACCAACGGTCAGGCAGTCCACTTCCAGGTGTCGGCGACCAATCCGGTCGGGACAAGCGCCTTCTCCGCGAGCTCCAACACCGTGACTCCGTCGGCACCGGCGTCGGTGCCAGGAGCCCCGGCGATCGGCACCGCGACCCGAGGCAATGCCTCGGCGACGGTTACGTGGACCGCACCCGGTAGCAATGGCGGTTCGCCGATCACCGGCTACCTCGTGCAGGTGATCAATGCGGCCAACGTCCAGGTCGGCGGTCTGCGCCCGGCGCCCGCAGGGGCATCCAGTCTTGTCGTCACCGGACTCGTCAATGGCACCACCTACCGATTGCGGGTGGCAGCCAGGAACGCCGTCGGCACGGGCGCCAACTCCGCCCTGTCGAACGCCGTGACGCCGGCTACCGTGCCCGGAGCACCCGTCATCGCAACAGCGACGTCGGGTACCGCGGGCGGAGCGGTCGACGCCACCGCACGATGGAACGCTCCGGCTAGCACGGGTGGCTCCGCGATCACCGGTTACCGGGTTCGCGCCCTGCGTGTGAACATCCTCGGGGCTGTCGTCGCGACCACGGTGTCGGGAGTGCAGGCAGCCAACGTCCGGCTGCTGACGATGACCCTCACCGCCGGTAACTACCGGTTCACGGTCGAGGCCATCAATGCGGTGGGTACCAGTGCGGTGTCGGCCAGGTCCAACCTGGTCACCGCCCGGTAGCACACCCACACGACGCCCTGCGTACCTGCCCGGCTCCCCCCCAAAGGGCAGGGCGCAGGGCCCCTGACCTACAGAATGGGGGTGGCCGGCATGTCACGAGGCATGAAACGTTGCATGGCGCTGCTGATAGCAAGCGGACTCGCGCTCGGCGTGGCCGCCTGTCACGCCGGGACGACGCATCGGGCGGCGGGAGCGAATGCCAGCGCGCCACCCGCGAGCCACGCACCATCGAATCAGGGGATACCCAAGTCCGCGTTCACGGGACTCGAGTCGTTCACCGGACCAGCCGTGGTCACGTTCGGCCGGGCCGCTGTGCAGGCGGCGTACGAGGAAATGGTCAACTTCGTGTTCGCGACCGGGTGGAACCCGTCTCTCGTCCGCAAGAACCTGGACATGTTGAGCCGCGCAGACTTCGCGACTGCGCACTCCTACATGACGGCGAGCTTCACAACGGCGTTCGACGCGACGCTCGCCAAAGTGATGCGAGCCGACAAGGTCGCGACGCAGAAGTTGCAGCACGCGATGTTCTTCGGTGTCACGGGGCCCAATGGAGCCGCACCGGTGGCGGGTACTCACGTCGTCACCGATCGACGATTCAGCACGGCGTCCCTTGCGGTCGACAAGACGCAAGGCCACGACCGGCTCTCGATGACCATTCAGGCTCGAGCGAGCATCCAAATGATCGATGCCTCCGGCCAGCGCTACGCGTTGCCGGCAGACAGGACCGTGCGGTACTGGCTGGTTCGGAATTCAGGGCTCAGCGCGGCAGCTCGTCCATTCTTGATCGATTCCTGGGCGGTCAGGCTCAAGCTCGGCAGCCGCTCCAGCGTCAAGGGCCCGTGACGCCGTCACGAGGCGTTGGAGCGATGCGACACCTGCGCTCACGTGAGTGCGACGCAAGCCGGCCACCAGCACGGCCACTCATGTTCCGGCGACTCGCCGCGCAGAACCCGTCCCGGGGCCCACGAGGGAATACGATCGAACGCATGTTTGATGATCGCTGGGCTGAGGGACTTGATGCGGCGCAGCTGGCGGCGGCGGAGCATGGTTCGGGTCCGCTGGTGGTGGTCGCAGGTGCGGGTACGGGCAAGACCAGGATGTTGACCGCGCGGGTGGCCCGTCTGCTGGAGTCCGGTGTGGCGCCGGAGCGCGTGCTGCTGCTGACGTTCACCCGCCGCGCCGCGGCGTCGATGACTTCCCGTGCCGCGGCGTTGTGCGGCGATCCGCGGGCGGGTCAGCGGCTGTGGGGCGGCACGTTCCACGCGGTCGCGCATCGGCTGGTCAGCGAGTACGCGGGTGCACTGGGGTTGCCGGCGGTGACGCTGCTGGATCCGCAGGACGTGGCGGACCTGATGGATCTACTTCGTGAGGAACACGGTCTGACCGGCACCGAGACCCGGTTCCCGAGCAGTCAGAAGCTCGCCGACTTGTTTTCGCGGGCGGTCAACACCGGCCGGTCGGCGCGGGCGGTCATCGCGACTGAGATGCCGGACTTCGCGCACCAGAGCGAGGAGATCCTCGGGTTGTTCCGAGCCTTCATGGCGCGTAAGCGGCAGCGGGGCCTGCTGGACTTCGACGACCTGCTGCTGTGCTGGGGCCAACTGCTGGCTGACCCTCAGATCGGGCCGAAGCTGCGGCGGCGCTGGGACTGGGTGCTGGTGGACGAGTATCAGGACGTCAACCAGGCCCAGGTAGACATCGTCACCGGGCTGCGCCCGGACGGCACCGGCCTGACCGTCGTCGGCGACGACGCGCAGGCGATCTACGGGTTCCGCGGCGCGAGCGGCGCCCACCTCGACGAACTCCGGCAGCGCCTGCCGGAGGCGACGGTGGTACGGCTGCAGCGCAACTTCCGCTCGGTGCAGCCGGTCCTCGACCTGGCCAACGTGATCCGCCCCGGGCACGGCGACACCCGCCTGCAGCTCCGCGCCGATCGTGACGTCGAGCAGGCCCGGCGCCCGGCGCTGATGCGCTGCGAGGATGCCGACAGTGAGGCCCGGCTGGTCGCGGACACTGTGCTCGGCGCGCAGCAGGACGGGCTGGCGTTGCGGGAGCAGGCGGTGCTGATGCGGGCCGGCAGCCACAGCAACGCCCTCGAGATCGAGCTCGCGATCCGCAACATCCCCTACGTCAAGTACGGCGGCATCCGCTTCCTGGACACCGCCCACGTCCGCGACCTGATCGCCGTCCTGCGGGTCACGACCAACCCCCGCGACGAGCTGGCGTGGTATCGGCTGCTGTGCCTGCACCGCAACATCGGTAAGGCCACCGCCCGCATCCTCACCCCGCTGCTGCTCGACACCGACCTACCCGACACCAACGCTGTGGTCGCGGCCGCTCCCGATCGCGCGCGCACCGCGCTCGCCGCAACCCTCACCCACCTAGCGGTCGCCGGGTCCACGCTTGTGGCCGCGGACCGCGCCGCCGCCTGTGTCGCCGCGATCCAGCCGCTCGTCCGCGCCCACTACGCCGACTGGCATGCCCGCGCCGAGGACATCGAACGCATCGGCGACGCCGCGTCCACCCGCACCGACCTCACCGGGTTTCTCGCCGAACTCACCCTCGACTCCGGCTCTTCCAGCGCCGACTACGCCAAGGCCCCGAAACGCGACGAGGACTACCTCACGCTGTCCACCGTCCATTCCGCCAAAGGCCTCGAATGGAGCGCCGTCCACCTGATCCACGCCGTCGACGGCGCGTTTCCTTCCGACATGGCCCTCGGCGACGACGACGGTCTCGCCGAAGAGCAACGCCTCTTCTACGTCGCCGTCACCCGTGCCCGCGACACCCTCACCATCTACACCCCGGCCCGCATGCCCACCGACTGGAACAGCTACCGAGCCCGCCAGGTCTACGCCAAAGCCAGCCGATTCCTCACCGACGAGGCGATGGCCCGGCTCGACGTGCGACAGCAGACCACTGATGCGGGCCCGGCTCCTGTGCCGGCCGCAGCCGTTCCTCACGTCCAGATCCCTGCCCTGGAGCACTTGTTCACCTAAGCCGACCCCGTTTGCGTCGCATACTTCCGGGCTGTCACCGGCCAGCTCGCCTGACCCCTATAGTCCGCAGCGTGAAGACGTTGCTGAACATCATCTGGCTCGTGTTGTCAGGGATCTGGATGGCGATCGGCTATGCCCTCGCCGGCCTCGTCTGTTTCGTCCTGATCATCACGATCCCATTTGGCATCGCGTCATTTCGGATCGCGGGCTATGCGCTGTGGCCGTTCGGTCGCACCGTCGTGCAACGTCCGGATGCCGGTGCGATATCGGCCATCGGCAACATCATCTGGTTCTTCTTTTTCGGCATCTGGCTCGCGCTCGGGCACATCATCAGTGGCTGCTTCTTGTGTCGGACCTTCGCGACATGCACCCCCGGCCGGCCTTCGGGCCGGCCGGGGCTTCGTCGTCTCCCGCGCCTTGCGTTCCGTCCGCTGTCGGCGGCATGAGCGGACATTGGCCTCAGCACTCGCTTTCCCTCCTCAACCGTCCACAACGAGGGCCGGGCGTACAGTCCGCATAGCCGTGTACCGCGCGCAACGAGGGTCGGAGACCGCGAACCGTCGCGGCGGCGGGGTGTGGAGACCGGTGATGCTGACCTACCTTCTTGTGGCCGCGGTGGTGTTCGGGATCAACCTCTTGCCCGTCCTCGGTCCACCGACGTGGACCGTTCTCGTGCTCTTTCGTCTCCATGAACATTTGTCTGCGCCCCTCCTGATCGTCATCGGCGCGCTGGCGGCCGGTGGCGGCCGCTTCTGCCTGGCTGTCGGCACTCGACATCTGCGTCGGTGGCTTCCAGCACGCCGCATAGCGAGCCTGCGCGCCGCAGGGGCCTACCTCACCGGGCACCGTGGCCGAGCGGCGGTGGGCCTGGGTCTGTTTGCGTTGTCACCGTTACCGTCCGCCCAGCTCTTCGAGGCTGCGGGCGTAATGGACGTCCCGCTGTTGCCGATCACAGGCGCTTTCTTCGGCGGCCGACTCGTCAGCTATTCGCTCTACATCGGCGCGGCGGGCGTCGCCGATGCCAGCCTCGGTGGCCAGCTACGCAAGAGCATCACATCGTGGCCGAGCATCACGTTGCAGGCCGTCATGCTCGTTGGCGTCGTGCTCCTTGCCCGCGTGGACTGGGCCAAGCGACTGACCGCGCGCTCGGCCAAGAAGGCGACATCGGCTCCCGCAACCCCGAGCGGACCGCAGGAGCCGTAGGCCATCGGTGAGACCAACAGGCAATCGTCCATGCTGGGGGCGCTGGCCCGCCGCACGCTCACCGGCATCTCCGCGCACCAGTCGCTGCATCTGCGTGAGTGCGCCAGGCCCGGTTCAGGCGACCTTGATCAGCACTCCGACTCGTGACCGTCCTTATCGCGCTCGCCGCTGTCTCAGCTTGCATCCGCTGAGGTGCGACCCGGATTTGATCCGGGTGGGACGGTCGCGGCGGGCGTGAGCTTTGGGCAGACGTTCTGATGAATCTCCTGGGTCAGGTTGGCAATCATCCTGGTCAGTTCGGTGTTGCTCTTGAGTTCCAGCTCGTTGGCCACGAAGTCATGGTCAGCTTTCTTCTGCTGAAACGCGGCTTGCCGGTTCTGTCCGATCATCACGAATGTCGACAGAAAGATGGCCTCCAGAGACACGACTAGCGTCAGCGTCGGCCACGGGCTCTTTTCAATGAGCAGCATCCACACCGCGAACGCGAGGATATGGGCGTACACAAACGCCATCGACCCCGCGAACTTGGTGATCCCGTCGGCAACGCGCAGCTGCACGTCGGCTGACCGCTTCTCAGCCTCGGCAAGAACACTCGGATGACGGGTAGGACGCAGGTCAAGTAGTTCCGCAGCGAGAGTCATGCACCGATGACACCACGTTCATCCTCGCAACACCCAAACGGCATGCGGACGGCTGAGCAATTCTCGCGCCCTGCGTGCTTGCGATCGCGGCGGTGGCAATGATCATTACCGAACTCTGAGTGCGTCCCGCCATGCTCGTCGACGAGACTCGACCGGCCACGCGCTCATCAGGCATGAGAGTGCGCCGACGCGGCACGGGCGGAAGCGGTGCCCGTCGCGGAGTGGTGGACGACTTCGAGGACATGAGGCACCCTCGCGCGCTGCATGAGCGGGATCCGCGCTTGGCTCCTTTCGAGCTGCAGAACCATGCGAAGCGCCCTCGCGGCGGCCGGAGAAGTTCACCTCTGGCGGCTCCGTCACCGACGACCTGGGTTTCGCGTTGCATCGAAACCTGGCCACCAGAGTCCCGCCGGCATGAGCTTGCCCGGCTTCACGATGACTCCGGCACTGACACGGTGATGCGCGCTCCGGTCCACTCAACGGGCGTAGCCGCGGCGGGGCCAGCGGTTGGGCTAACGGTCCGCTTCGGTCTTAACCGTCATGGCGCCCTCGACATACACCGAAAGCCAGTGCCCCGGTGCGTATATTGCGATGTCGCCCACGTCGCGGGTATGGATGGTGAGATGCCCGTCCCCGCCGATGCTGAACACGTCGGCATCATCGAACTGCTCTCGTGCCGACGGGGCGCCGTAGAGGTCCCTTGCGGTAATGACTGTGATAGCCATGCCGGGGACGCTACGCCCGATCACTCATGGTTCGACGGCAGATCGTGGCCGGCCGTGCCGCAACGCCGGAGACGGCCGCACCGAAGCCGACATCCACGCCCTCGGCGACGCAACCTGGTGGCCGCCGAACAACGCCGCCGTTGGCCGTGTCGTACACCGGCACGGCCATGTGCCCCTTGAACACCACGATGGCTGGCCGAGCAACGCGTTCCTGGACCCCAATCGCCGCACGGTCGAGGCGGACACCCAGAGCGTTGGATACCTCGCGACGCAGATAGAACGTGCCAGGAAGGGCGCGGACTCGGGCGACGGCCGGCGGGATCGGTGCAAGGTCGATCGTCATTTCTGACGCTCCGACTACGACGTTCTCGTCTGCGCTGTGGCCGGGCGGCGCAGGTGGCAGGCAACCCCGGTGGCCGAGACTTCGATTCGGCATGGACGGCCGTCTCGTCGAGCGCGACCACAACGCAGCGGAGTCGCCGACAGCCGCTGCTGGTAAATCCGCGGCAGGGGTCCGAGCTGCTCGTGGGCCGCGTCGGCTACGCGCCGTGGACCGCTCTGGCATTCTCGACGGCGGTGAGCGGGTAGACAAACCAAAAGCTGGTCGAGCCATCGGCGGCGATGCATGCGGCAAGACGATGGCCCTTGCCTCGGGCGATCGCCTCGAACCCGAATAGCGTGTGGTTGACCTCTGCACCCTCGAGGTTCACCCGGGCACGCCCTGATTCGCGAGTTCAGCGGCGCAGCGTGCGCAGATACCGCGCTCGATCGACTTCGGGGAAACTGCTTTGTCCGCGGTGCGCAGCACCTGGAACAGGGTCTGCCGGCCTCGTCGCGGTAGTCGTAGACCGCGACCGCGGGACCGGCCGGGGTCCATTCGATCGCGGCCACCGGATCGCGCCGGGGCGAGGCCGTCGGCATGCGGTGGTCCGACGTCGATCTCGCGCGCGGCCGCCTGGTCCGCCGTCAGCAGGTGGTCCAGGTCGCCGGAGCGCATGCCTGCTCCTTCTGCGGCGCCGGGCACCGCGGGCTGATGTTCGGCCCACCGAAGACGTCCAGCGGCGAGGCCCGCGTCGTGGACCTCGATGGGGGAGTGGTCGGCGTGCTGCTGCGCCAGGATCATGCGCGCGCCGAGTGGGGCGATGCCTACGCCGATCACGGTCTCGTGTTCGCACGACCGGACGGGAACCCGATGTCGCCCGAGCGGGTCATGAAGCGGTTCGCCCAGCTCGCGGCCGCAGTGAACCTGCGACACATCCGACTGCAGGATCTGCGCCATGGTCAGGCGTCCCTGGCGCTCGCGGCCGGTGTGTCCATGGCGGTCGTGTCCAAGCGCCTCGGGCACTCGACGATCACGCTGGCCAGCGACACGTACTCGCACCTGCTCGGGTGGCGTCGGGCGTGATGCTGCCGAGCGTGCTGCGGCCCTCGTCCCGCCGGCCGGTCGTGCCGTCGCGGAGGACCGGCGTGACCAATCGGTGACCACTCCGGTCCACGAAACGGATCAGCGTCTCCGTCTCGACGACGGAGGCCCCGGACTGTCTGGCTCGGATGGTGCGCCGCCAGGGACTCGAACCCCGAACCCGCTGATTAAGAG
>JAODNL010000647.1 GCA_025465405.1 Pseudonocardiales bacterium
TCATCGCCGTGGTGGTCGGTGGCGCCTGGCTGGCGTGGCGGCGCCAACACCGCCGTCCGCGACCCGACCCGACACCCGAGCCGTCCTGATCAACTCGCGTTGGGTGCGCGGAATTCGCCGAAAGCGCGCACCCAACGCGAGTTGATCACGGCCAAATCGGGCGTCCACAGTGGCACGGACGATCCACAGACGGGTCGGCATCGCAGTTCGGGGGTCCGGCAGCGGCAAGTCTCGCCCCGTGCAGATACCCGGCTGGCTCGATCTCCACGTCCCACTCCTCGACCCGACCGCGCTGCCACGCGTCGTCACGCTCGCTGAGGCCGAGGCGCTCGGCTATCCGTTCCATGTCGTGCGACGGCGGGTCCGTCGTGGCTTCTGGCAGCGACTTGCGCCCGGCGTCTATTGCACGCAGCCGCCGGCCGGGACGGTCGATCACCTCCACGCCGCCGCCAAGCACGGCGGCCCGGGTTCGGTCGTATCGGGCAATTCCGCCCTCTACGCCTATGGATTGCGAGCCGCAGCGGTGCCGACCCGCGAACTCCTGCTCGTGCCGCTCGGCGCGGGTGCGCGCACGCACGGCCGAATCCAGGTGCGCCGCACCCCTCGGCTGCCAACCGCCGCGACCCGGTCTGGTCCACCGCTCGCGCCCGCGGCCCGCGCGGTGGTCGATCACGCTCGCACCCTCGTGCGCCTGGACGACGTGCGCGCGGAGGTCGCCGAGGTCGTACAGCGGCGACTCTGCACGAGCGAGGAGTTGTGGGACGAGGTCGAGCGGGGCGGGCGCAATGGCCGGGCGCTCGTGCGCCAGGCAGTCTCAGAGGTGACGTCGGGCTCGCGCTCGGCGCCAGAGGCGCGGGCGGCACGCCTGTTGCGGCGGGCCGGACTTGGGCCGTTCGAGCAGAACGCACGGCTGCTCGTAGGCCGCCGAACGTACTACGCGGACTTCCTGTGGCCGGCGCTGGCCGCGATTCTCGAGATCGACAGCGTCGAGCATCATTTCCGCAAGACGGACTGGCAGCGCACGCTGGCCCGTCATTTCGCGCTCGAGGCGGCGGGCTACTCGGTCACCCACGTGCCACCGTCAGCACTGGACGACGCGACTGGATTCATCAGCGCGGCGGCGTCTCATCTCGTGATCAACTCGCGTTGGCTGCGCGAAATCGGGCGAAAACGCGCAGCTAACGCGAGTTGATCACGGTGGGGGCGAGCTCGCGGGCGGCGGCGAGCAACCGGTCGTTCTCGTCCGCGGCACCGACCGTGACGCGCACCCCGTCGCCGGCGAATGGGCGCACGATCACCTTGCGTTCCTCACAGCCGGCCGCCCAGTCGAGCGTGGCGTCGCCGAGCGGGATCCAGACGAAATTCGCCTGCGTCGGCGGCACGTCGTAGCCCATAGCACGCAACTCGTCGTACATCCTGGTTCGCTCGGCGACGATGGTTTCCACGCGGGCCATCAGCTCGGCTTCGGCCGCGGGCTCCAGGCACGCGAGCGCCGCCTGCTGCGCCACGGTCGAGACCGCGAACGGCACCTGGGTCTGCCGCAACGCGGTGGCCACCGCCGGATCCGAGGCGATCGCGTAACCGACCCGCAGGCCAGCCAGCCCGTAGGCCTTGGAGAAGGTGCGGAGCACGACCAAGTTGGGGTGTGCGTCCAGAAGCGTCAGGCCGTCCGGCACGTCGGGGTCGGTGACGAATTCGCGGTAGGCCTCGTCGAGCGCGACCACGACATCCGGCGGCACCGCGCGCAGCAACCGCAGCACGGCCGCACGGCCGACCGCCGTGCCGGTCGGGTTGTTCGGGTTGCAGACGAAGACGAGCCGGGTCTTGCCGGTGATCCGGGCGGCGATCTCGTCGACGTCGTGCACGTGCTCGAGCAGTCGCACCCGCACCGACGACACCCCGCTGACGGCGGCGATGATCGGGTACGCCTCGAACGACCGCCACGCGTACACGACCTCGTCGTCGGCGTCGGCCACCGCCTGCACGAGCTGGGTGCACAGTGCGACCGAGCCGCAACCGACAGCCACCCGATCGGCGGGGACGCCGAATCGGGCGGCGAGCGCGGCAGTCAGTTCGCTGCTGCCGTTGTCCGGATAGCGATTCGCCGCACCGGCCGCCGCGGCGATGCGGTCGACGACGTGCGGCAGTGGCGGGTAGGGCGTCTCGTTGCTCGCCAGCTTGATCGCGCCCGGCACGCTCCGCCCGGGCACGTACCCGGGCAGCGTGCCCAGCATCGGCCGAAGTCTTACCGTCACCCGTTCACCATCTCACAGCGCCGTGCACCCGTTTCCGTCGCAATTATGCGACCGGGAGCAGCGATTCCGGCTGGACAATATGCTCAGGCGCGGATCGCCGCTACCGCCGCGAGCACCGCGAAGGCCACGAAGAGCGCGCCGGCGGCCCGGTGGACGGTACGCACCGGCACTCGCTTGATGATCACTCGGCCGGCCAGCACCGCGATCGCGGCGATCAGCGTCAGCGCCACCCACGACCCCACGCCGACGGCTACGGGCTGCCCGAGGCGGGCAGCGAGCGCGGCGGTGGCCAGCTGCGACGCGTCGCCCCATTCCGCCGCGAAGATCACGCCGAACGAGGTCAGCACCACCCGCCAGAACGGCAGTTGCGCCCGCGTGGTGTGCTCGTCGATGTCGACGTGCTCCGGCTCGCTGAAGCCCTCGCGCAGCAACAGCGCCGCGCCGATCGCGAAGAGCAGGGCCACCGCGCCCTCGACCGCCCGTCGGGGCAGCAGGTGCAGCATCCCGCCCGCGGTCACCGCGATCACGCATTGGACGGCGAAGGCGACCGACACCCCGACAAGGACCGGCCGCGATCGGTACCTGGTCGACAGCACGAGCGAGGCGACGAGGGTCTTGTCGGGTAGCTCCACCAGCAGCACGACGCCAAAGGCGATGGCCGCCGCCGCCAGGGAACCCACCCGGCCATCCTGCCGTGTCCTCCCAGGCACAGCCGCGGCGCACGCCTAGCCTGATCAACGATGACCACCTATGTCGCCGTCTTCGCGATGGTGTTGGCCTACGTCGCTCTCGTCGCGGCGTTCTGCGCGCTGCGCACATTGGCCAAGCTGCGGCGCGCCACCTCGGTCCTGACGCGAGGCGGCGCCGGCGAGCACGGTCGCGAATCGGTGGTCGAGGCCACCGAACGTCATGCCGCACAGACCGCACTGCTCGGCGAGCAGGTTGCCCAGTTACGCGGCTATGTCGAGCAGACATGCGCGGCGACGGTCGCGCAGGTGCAGTCGAGCACCGCGGATCTCTCCGGCGCGGTGCGCAACGTCGCCCTCGTTCGCTACGACGCGTTCTCGGATGTGTCCGGGCGGCTGTCGTTCTCACTCGCGCTGCTGGACGACGACGGTGACGGCATCGCGATCAGCGCGATCGCCGGGCGCACCGACACCCGCGTGTACGCGAAGGGGGTCGCGGGGGGCAAGGGCGAGCACGAGCTCTCGCCCGAAGAGCAGCAGGCGTTGACATCCGCCCTGCACAAGCGTCGCGGCACCCTGCTCTCGCGCAAGGCGAGCTGAGGCCACCCGTACTCTCTCGGCGTGAGCACCCTCGCGTTCCTCGGACCGGAAGGGACATTCGCGCACGCCGCGTTGCGGGCGCTGCCCGTGGCCGACGGCGCCACCCTGCTACCGACCGCGAGCGTGACGCTGGCGATCGACGCCGTGCGGGCCGGCGACGCCGACGGCGCGCTCGTGCCGCTGGAGAATTCGGTGGAAGGGGCCGTGCCCGCCACACTCGACGAGCTGGCGAACGGAGCGCCGCTGACCATCGCCGAGGAGACCTACCTACAAGTCGCATTCGACCTGATGGGCCGTCCGGGTACCGCCCTCGAGAACATCCGCAGCGTCGCGACGCACGCCCACGCCGAGGCGCAGGTACGCCGGTGGCTGTTGACCAACCTTCCAGGCGCGGACATCGCGCTCGTCGGCTCGACGGCCGGCGGTGCGCAGGCGGTCGCGAAGGGTGAGTACGACGCGGCGATCGGCGCCGCGGTAGCTGGCGAGCTGTACGGGCTGGCGTGCGTGGCCCACGACATCGCCGACAATCCGGGCGCGGTCACCCGGTTCGTGCTGCTCACCCGCCCGGCACCGCCGCCGCCGCCGAGCGGGAACGACCGCACCACGCTCGTCGCCTACCTGCGTGCAGACCACTCCGGCGCGCTGCTGGAGATCCTCACCGAATTCGCCACCCGGGCAGTCAACCTCACCCGCATCGAGTCGCGTCCCACGAAGGGCCGCATCGGCCAGTACTGCTTCTCGATCGACTGCGAAGGGCACGTCGCCGACGAGCGCGTGGGCGATGCGATCGCGGCGCTGCACCGGGTCTGCGCGGACGTGCGCTACCTCGGCTCCTATCAGCGCCGGGATGGCGCACGGGACGCCGTACCGCCGGGCCGGTCGGACGCAGACTTCCTCGACTCGCGGGGGTGGCTGCACCGCGTGCGGGAGACCGGCCAGAGCTGAGCGGACTTGACGACCTCGCACCCCGCCGGGCATTGTTAAGTCCGCGTGGGGTGCCTGTGGATCAACCGGAGAGGCCCCATGTCCCGAATCTCGCGCTTCCTGCCGCTTCTGTGCGCGCTGCTCGGCCTGGCCGCCCTGCTCGTCCCGCTGACGGCCGCCCGCGCCGCCGCGCCGGCTACCCAGTCCGTCGCCACCGGCGCCGACTTCGCGAGCGCCGCGTGGCAGGACCCCTGGGACTTCACCAACCCGTCCGACCTGTTGCTGGACAACGGCGGCCCGGCGTCGGGCCTGATCCGGCCGTCGCGCACCGGCGGGGTCGTCTCCTTCTCGATAGCCGGTCCCGCGTACGTCTCGCCCCTATGGGCCGGTTATCCCGGCTCGCTGCGCCTGGGGCGGGACGGCGGGGCCGCGGCGAACATGATCAACGCCGGGGCGTACACCAGGATGCATCTGCACGCCTACGCATCACGGCCGGTCAGCGTGTTGTTCGAGTGGTTCACCTGCGGTGCGCCGGCTCCGTCGTGCCTCGGCGCGATGACGACCGGCATGGGGGCCGGATGGAAT
>JAODNL010000656.1 GCA_025465405.1 Pseudonocardiales bacterium
TCTCGCCGACGGCCGGCTCACCGAGTGCAGGATTCTTCTTCGGGTGGATGTATCCGGACACGTAGCGAGCCGGAACGCCGACGTGCCGCAGCGCGCCGACCACGAGATGCGCATAGTCCTGGCACACGCCGCTGCGCGCCGACCAGGCCTCCGCGGCGACGGTCTGCACGCCGGTCGATCCCGGCAAGTACGTCATCGCGTCGTGCACGGCCGTGCTGATCGCCTGGGTCGTGTCGGCGGGCGCCTGCTCGGCGGCGAGCGACTCGGCGAGCGCAGCCAGTTCCGCCGGAGGCGCGGTGGTGGGCAGCTGGACCAGGAACTCACCCATGCTCTCGATCACCTCGGGCGATGCGAGCTCCTGCCACGACAGCGACCGGTGGGGCTGCGGGCGCCGGGTGGGATCGACCTCGACGAGGCTGCTGGCCTGGACCACCAGCTCACGGTGAGGCCGGTCCGCCTCGAACACCCTGACCTGCGTGCCCCAGTAATCGACGTAGCGGTGCTGCCAGCTCGCGCCGTCGACGCGCAGCAGCGACTCGAGTGGGTTCTGCCAGGGGGTCGCACGCGGGGTGAGCCGCGCCTCGTTGAACGACGCCGTCACCGGCTGGTCGTAGCGGTAGGTGGAGGTGTGGTGGATCTGGTAGCGGGCCGTCATGAGGCCTTCCAGGACGTGACGACACCACGCGGGAAGTACCGCCGCGCGACGGCGTCGCTGGCGCTGGAGCAGGCGCGCTGCACCCGTTCCATGACGTGGTAGATGTCGTCGAGCAACTCCGTGGTCGGTGTGAACTCGAGCTCCGAGCGGATCATGCCGAGCACGCGGTGCGCCTCGCTGCTACGCCCGCGATCGGTCAGCCCGTGCCGGCCGGCGATCTCGTGGCGGCCGGAAAGCTCGTCCAGGCACTGCTCGGCCACGACCAGGGCACTCATCAACGTGCGCGGGAACAGCGGGTCGAGCAGGAGGAAGGCGACGGAGTGCGCGTCGTCCAGCACACCCCGCGCGCTGCGCAGGAACGCCTGGTACGCGCCGCAGCTCTGCAGCAGCGTCACCCAGGACGGGCCGGCGCTGCCCGCCAGCGCCCGCGCGGCCGCCAGTCGAGCCGTCATGTCTGCTCGCTCGATGCTGCGGCCCAGGATGAGAACGTGCCAGGCCTCGTCATGCGACAGCGTGGCGTCCGCCGTGCCGTTGAACGCCGCCGACCGCTCGCGCACCCACGTCAGGAACGCGTGCGGGTGCGCCCGCCGACCGGGCCGAGAGGCCTCGTGCCAGGTGACGTTGATGTTTTCCCACAGCTCCGCCGAGACGACCTCGCGGCTGCGGCGCGCGTTCTCCCGCGCGGCGCCGAGGGCGCCCAGCACCGAGGCCGGGCTCTTGCGGTCCCACGCCAGCGTGTCCAGGATGTCGGCGGCCACGACCGGGCCGTCGACGTCGCGCCCCATCGCCGCGAGCAACGAGGCACAGACCACGTCCTCGGGCGCCCACGGATCGTCCAGCAGCAGGCTGAGGTGCACGTCCAGGATCCGGCTGGTGTCCTCGGCCCGCTCGACGTAGCGGCCGATCCAGTACAGCGACTCCGCGATCCGGCTCAGCACGGTTCGGGACCGGCCTGCTGCTGTTGCTGCTGTTGTTGCTGCTGGATCTCGGTGTCGACGGCGGCGTCGAGCGCCGGCATCCGATGGTGCTCGGATCGCTCGGGCGCGCGCGGCACGCTCGCGACCGTTGCCTGCCGCCGCTCGCCGGCCAGCACCCAGGTGTCCTTCGACCCGCCGCCCTGGCTCGAGTTCACCACCAGCGAGCCCTCGACCAGCGCCACGCGGGTCAAACCACCGGGCAGCACCCAGACGTCGTTGCCGTCGTTGACGGCGAACGGCCGCAGGTCGACGTGTCGAGGCGCGATCGTGTCGCCGACGACCGTCGGCACCGTCGACAGCTGGACCACCGGCTGGGCGATCCAGCCGCGCGGGTTCGCGACCAGCCGGTCCCGAAGATCGTCGAGTTCCCGGCTCGACGCCTGCGGGCCGATGACCAGCCCCATGCCTCCGGCGCCGTCGACCGGCTTCAGCACGAGCTCGTCAAGCCGGTCGAGCACCTCCTCCAACGCCTGCGGCTCTTCCAGCCGCCACGTGTCGACGTTGGGCAGCTCCGGCTCCTCGCTGAGGTAATAGCGCACGAAGTCCGGCAGATACGTGTAGATCAACTTGTCGTCGGCGACGCCGTTGCCGACCGCGTTGGCGATCGTCACGTTCCCCACCCGGGCCGCCGTGAGCAAGCCTGGGCAGCCGAGCATCGAGTCGGAACGGAACTGGACCGGGTCGAGGAACTCGTCGTCGACCCGGCGGTAGATGACATCCACCCGACGCTCGCCGGACGTGTCGCGCATTCGCACCACGCCGCCCGAGCACACCAGGTCGCGGCCCTCGACCAGCTCGACACCCATTGCCCGAGCCAGCCACGCGTGCTCGAAGTACGCGCTGTTGTACACGCCCGGCGTGAGCACGATCACGCACGGATCGGTGACGCCGGGCGGCGCGGCGGCACGCAGCGCGGCCAGCAGTCGCTGCGGATAGTGCGACACCGGGCGCAGCCGAACCTTGCCGAGTACCTCCCCCCATTGCTGCCGCATCGCGCTGCGGTTGGCCAGCACGTAGCTGACTCCGGACGGCACCCGGACGTTGTCCTCCAACACCCGGAACTGCCCCTGCTCGTCCCTGATCAGGTCGATGCCGGAGACGTGCACGCGGACGCCGTTCGGCGGCTCGATGCCGTGGGCGGCGCGGTAGAAGTACCTCGACGAGGTGATCACGCTGTGCGGGACGACGCCGTCCCGGATCGCGTGGCCGGGGCCGTACACGTCCGCGAGGAACGCCTCGAGCGCACGTACCCGTTGCTTGACCCCGCGCTCGATGGTCTGCCACGCCTGGTCGTCGA
Source organism: Pseudonocardiales bacterium (assembly GCA_025465405.1). Taxonomy (GTDB): domain Bacteria; phylum Actinomycetota; class Actinomycetes; order Mycobacteriales; family Jatrophihabitantaceae; genus RYN-117. The sequence continues at coordinate 2,930 of JAODNL010000656.1, forward strand.
TGACCCGCGGCACGATGTCGAGCGGGAACGGCCGCTCCTCGCCGCCGACGTCGAAGGTGATGCCCTGGTTGAGGTACGCGCGAGCCAGCGCGTCGACGCCGGCCTTGAGCTCCTGCGCACCGCTGCGCTCGATCGAGTCGTACAGCGACCGGTACGGCGTGCGCACGCCACGGTCCGCGGCAATCATCTCGTCCCATGCCGCGCCGGTTGCATAGTCGTCGAACAGGTCGGCCATCCTCACGAGCGTATGGCCGGATTGTGTCGGCGATGTGTCGCTCTGCCTAGATCCCGGCCGCGACGGGGACGCGCTCACAGGCTCAACCGTGCGGCCGCCAGCTCGATGCGCTCGTCCGGTTGGACCGCCGCGACGCGGAAGTGGTCCGCCGAGTCGGCTCCGTAGAACTCGCCTGGGGAGACGACGATTCCGGCCCGTTTCGCCAGGTCGCGCGCGGCCAACCAGGCGTCGCCGCCGGGCGCCGGTACCCAGAGGTAGAAGGCCCCCTGCGGCAGATCGGCCGGATAGCCCGCCGTGGTCAGGATCTCTCGCAGCCTCCGCAGGCGGGTCAGGTACCGGTCGCGCTGCCGCTCGACGTGCGCGTCGTCGCCGAGCGCTAGGACGGCGGCCGCCTGAACGGGACCCGGCGGCATAAGGCCGGCGTGCTTGCGCACTTCTCGCAAGTAGTGGACGAGGTCGGAATCGCCTGCATAGAAGCCGATGCGGGCACCCGCGAAGTTGTCGCGCTTCGAGAGCGAGTGCACCGCGACGACCCCTGCCGTGCCCTCGCGGAGGATCGTGGTCGGGCCATCGGTCCACGTGAACTCGGCGTAGCACTCGTCGGAGAACACCGGCACGTCGTGCCCGCGACCCCACGCCGCCGCGGCGGCCAGATCGCTGAGTTCACCCGTCGGGTTCGCCGGCGAATTGACCCAGATGCACAAAGCGCGAGCAGCGTCGTCCGCTTCGATATCGGAAAGAGCGTGGTAGCCGACCGCGCGGCAGCCGGCAAGGATCGCGCCCATCTCGTAGGTGGGATAGCTGACCGCCGGGTAGAGCACGGTGTCGCGGCTCGGGTCGCGAAGCTTCAGGTACTGCGGCACGGACGCGACGAACTCCTTCGTGCCGACACAGGCCGCGATCTCGGTCGACGGATCCGCGGTCGCGCCGAGGCGTCGCGCTATCCAGCTCGCGGCAGCCTGGCGCAGCGCCGGTGTCCCGATCGACGGCGGGTATCCCCGCGCGGCGTCGACGGCCGACAGCGCGGCGATCACGTCGTCGGGAGCCGGATCGCACGGCGTGCCGACCGACAGGTCGACGGCGCCGCCGTCGTGCGCATTCGCGATCGCGGTCACCTCGTCGAGTCGGTCGTAGGGGTACGGCGGCGGCACGAATCCGGCGCTCATCGGGGCTCCAGACGGTCGGCGAGCAACTGGGCGAGGTGGAGGCTCTGCACGCCGCCGAGCTGTTCGAGCTGGGTGCGGCAGGAGAAGCCGTCGGCCAGCACGACCGCATCGGGCGCCGCGCCGCGCACCGCAGGCAGCAGGGCGGTTTCGGCAACGGCGACAGACACCTCGTAGTGACCGCGCTCGACGCCGAAGTTGCCGGCCAGGCCGCAGCATCCACCGACCGCGTCGACGTGTGCGCCGGCGTCGGCCAGCAGCGCCGCGTCGGCCTGCCAGCCCATCACGGCGTGCTGATGGCAGTGCGGTTGCGCGACGGCGTGCACGTCGTCGAGCCGTGGTGGCGTCCAGTCGTCCGTCGTGGCGAGCAGCTCCGCGAGCGTCATCGTGTGGTCACGAACCGCCACGGCCCGCTCGTCGTGCGGCAACAGCTCGACCACGTCCTTGCGCAGCACCGCGGTGCACGACGGCTCGAGACCCACGATGGGCGTGCCGAACCGCACCGCCCGGTCGAGAGCGTCGAGGCTGCGGCGCAGCTGCTTGCGGGCACCGTCCAGCTGACCGGTCGAGATCCACGTGAGCCCGCAGCACACCGGCTCGTCGGTGATCTGGACCGAATAACCCGCCGCCTCCAGCACCCGCACCGCGGCCATTCCGACCTCGGGGGTGAAGTGATCGGTGAAAGTGTCGACCCACAGCAGCACGGGCGTGCCCGTGTGCCCTGGCCAGGACTCGAACCACTTGCGGAACGTCTGCGTGGCGAACCGCGGCAATGGCCGGCGCTTGTCGATGCCGCCACCGCGCTTGGCCGCCGCGGCCAGCGCCGGCCGGCGCAGCACGCGGTTGACCAGCCGCGGTGCCTTCGCCGCGAGTCGGGCCCAGCGCGGTAGCCAGCCCAGGGCGTAGTGCGAGCGAGGGCGCGGCCGGTGCCGGTAGCGCTGGTACAGGACCTCGGCCTTGTACGTCGCCATGTCGACGCCGGCCGGGCAGTCGGACGAGCAGCCCTTGCAGGACAGGCAGAGGTCCAGCACGTCCGCGACCTCGTCCGACTTGACGCCCTTGACCAGGGATCCGTTGGCCATCTCCTGCAGTACGCGGGCGCGGCCGCGAGTCGAGTCCTTCTCGTCGCGGGTGGCGAGGTAGGACGGGCACATGACGCCGCCGGCCGCGGTCGTGTCGGCGCGGCATTTACCCACACCGACGCAGCGATGCACGGCCGTGGACAGGTCGCCCCCGTCGTGCGGGTAGGCGAAGCCGAGGTGCGTGCGCAGTGGCCGGGCCGCGGGCACGCGCAGGTCGACGTCGACCGGTGCGGGGTCGACGATCACGCCGGGGTTCAGCAGGTCCTCCGGGTCGAATGCACGCTTGATCTCGCCGAATGCCGCGATGGCCTCGGCGGAATACATGTAGGGCAGCAGCTCCCCGCGTGCCCGCCCGTCGCCGTGCTCGCCCGACATCGAGCCGCCGTGCCGACCGACGAGCTGCGCGGCGGCCACGACGAATTCACGGAAGCGCGCCGGCTCGCTGCTCAGCGGGAAGTCGATCCGGGCGTGCACGCAGCCGTCGCCGAAGTGCCCGTACACCACGCCGTCGACCCCGTGCGCGCTCAGCAGCTCACTGAACTCGCGCAGGTACCCGCCGAGCTGCGCGGGGGGCACCGCCGCGTCCTCCCATCCGGGCCACGCCGGCGCACCGGCGACGGTGCGGCCGGCCAGCCCGGCACCGTCCTCGCGGATTCGCCACAGGGCACGCGCCGGAGCGCCCGTGACGATCGTCGAGTCGAGGCAGCCGGCGTCGGCAATCAGTTTCTCGGCGGCGGCACTGGCCTCGGCCTCGGTGCCGCCCGACGTCTCGACGAACAGCCAACCGTCGCCACGGGGCAGGTCGGGGACGGCCGCGGCACCGCGGCGCTGGCGCACGACGTTCACCAGCCGCGCGTCAATGCCCTCCAGAGCGATCGGCCGGTGCGGCAGCAGCGCGGGGACGGCATCGGCGGCGCTCGGCATGTCGGGATAGCCCAACACGGCGAGGGCGACCGCCGCCGGCGCCTCGACCAGCCGGACAGTCGCGCCGAGGATCACGCCGAGCGTGCCCTCGGTTCCGACCAGGAAACGGGCGAGGTCGGAGCCGTTCTCCGGCAGCAAGTGCTCCATCGAATAGCCGGAAACCTGCCGAGCAAATCGACCGAACTCGGTGCGAATCACGCCGAGGCGATCCTGGACGATGCCGTCGAGGGCCCTCAGCAGCTGCAGCTGGGACCCGTGCGAGTGCAGACCTTCGCGCCCGTACCGGCGCGCGGTGAATCGGATTCCTTGCGCCGTAAGCAGATCCAGGTCGACGACGTTGTCCGCCGTGCGCCCGTACGCAAGCGCACGCGAGCCGCACGCGTTGTTGCCGAGCGAGCCGCCGATCGTCGCCCGCGCGTGCGTCGACGGATCCGGCCCGTAGCGCAGCCCATGCGGCGTGGCCGCCAGCGTGATCGAGTCCAGGATGGCGCCTGGCTCGACCACGGCCGTCCGGGCTTCGGCATCGATCTCGAGCACGCGATCGAGATGCCTCGAGAAGTCGAGCACGATGCCCGAGCCGACCGCGTTACCGGCTGTGGACGTGCCACCGCCGCGTGAGGTCAGCGGCACGCCGAGATGGCGCGCGACGCTCATCGCGGCCACGACCTCGTCGGCATGCCTCGGGAAGGCGACCACCGACGGGACGACACGGTAGTTCGAGGCGTCCGACGAATACTCGGCTCGGCGCCGGGTGGAGTGGTCGACCTCGCCGAGACCGGCCCGGCGCAGCGCGGCCGCCACGGCACGCGGCTCGACGGAGGTCATCGCGCCATTGTTCCGTACTCGGCCGCTGTGCTCGGCACCTTTCCCCGCTGGTGGCCGGTTGGCCCGCGCGTTTCCCCGCTGGTGGCCGGTTGGCCCGCACCTTTCCCCGCTGGTGGCCGATTCGACGGCCGAATCCGGGCACCAGCGGGGAAAGGTCCTAGCTGGCGAAGTACAGCGGGGGCGGCGTCCCGTCCAGCACGTGGGCCACGGCGGTCCGGGCCGCCACCGGGCCGACCAGGTTGCCGGTGCCGTTGTAGCCCCCGATCGCCACGACACCGTCGTCCACCTCGACGCACAGCGGTCTCCCGTCCGCGGTGAATCCGACGGATGCGGCCCATCGCTGCACGACCGAGACCGGGCCGCCGGCCATCCGCTCGGCGACGCCCTCGACGTGCCGCTGGACTTCCGGCGTCGGCTGCACGTCCGTCGTCCACTCCGTGTCGAGGAAGCGGTCCCGACCGCCACCGACGAACAGCCGGCCGTCCGACGCCTGCTGGGCATAGTCGTAGCCCCACCGGCCATACACCGGGCAAGGCAGCCGAGTCCGGGCAACCGGATGGGTGGCGAGCATCTGCAGCCGCGCCGTTCGCACCCGGCCGGCCAGCTGCGGCAGCACGATCTCGAGCTGCCCGTCGACCGCGACGATCACCACGCGCGCGTGGACCACACCGCGACCGGTGACGACGCGTCCGGACTCGATCCGCGCCACCGGCGTGTGCTCGTACAGCGCGGCCCGGTCGGCCAGCCGGCGGGCTAGGGCGAGAGCCCGGCGCGCCGGGTTCATCGCGGCGTCGTCGGGCAGGAAGATGCCCGTGCCGAGCGGGCCGTCGTAGTCCACGACGGCGAAGCCGTAGGCACGGAGCGCGCGGGCATGAACAGCGCAGTCTTCGATCTCACGCGCCCGGTCCTCGGCTTCGCCGGCGGTGCGTGGGCGGCCAGGCAGACCGGCCAGTCGGATCGACCCGACACGCCGAACGACGTCCGGCCCGAGCATCGACTCGAGCCGATCGAGTTCCCGCTGCGTCTCGCGGTACAGGCCAACAGCGGCATCCGGCCCCCACTGCGCGATCGCATCGTGCAGGAACAGCGCCGGGCCGCCGAGCAGGAATCCGCCGTTACGGCCGGCGGCGCCGGCGGCCACGCGCCCCGCGTCTACGGCGACGACCGACAGGCCACGCTCGACGAGATCCTGCACGGCCGCGAGGCCCGACCCACCCAAACCCACCACGCACGCGTCAGCGGCGGTGTCGCCCGGCAGCGGCGGCAGGCCGGGCCACGACTCGACGTCCGGGTCGGCGTCCCAGCCGACACTCACTACAGCACCTTGGACAGGAAGGCTCTCGTCCGCTCGTGCTGCGGGTTGGCGAGTACCTCGCGCGGGTTGCCCTTCTCGACGACGACACCGGCGTCCATGAACACCAGCTCGTCAGCCACCTCCCGCGCGAATCCCATCTCGTGCGTGACGACCACCATCGTCATGCCGCCCTGAGCGAGCTGCTTCATCACGTCGAGCACTTCGCCGACGAGCTCCGGGTCGAGTGCGGACGTCGGCTCGTCGAAGAGCATCAGCTTCGGCTGCATCGCGAGCGCCCGGGCGATGGCGACACGCTGCTGCTGCCCACCGGACAGCTGGGCCGGATATGCCTTCTCCTTCTCGGACAGGCCGACCTGCGCGAGCAGCGTGCGGGCGGACGTGATGGCCTCCGCTTTCGGCCTCTTGCGTACGCGAGTGGGCGCCTCGATCAGGTTCTCGAGCACGCTCATGTGCGGGAACAGGTTGAAGTGCTGGAACACCATGCCCACGTCTTCGCGGCGCTTTGCGATCTCGTTCTCACGCAGCTCATGCAATTTGGTGCCTACGCGCCGGTACCCGACGAGGTGGCCGTCTACGAGCAGCCGCCCGCCGTCGATCTTCTCGAGGTGGTTTATGCACCGCACGAACGTCGACTTGCCGGATCCGGACGGACCGATCACACAAAGCACCTGCCCGGGGTCGACCTGCAGCGAGATCCCCTTGAGGACCTCGACCGGTCCGAACGACTTGCGGACCTCCTCGGCCAACACCATGGGCTCAGACACCGGGACCACCCGGCGGCACAGACTCATCGCGGCGCGTGGCCCGCATCCGGGCGAGCATGCGCCGGCCCGGTCGTGCCACCGTGACCCGGGTGCCGCGGGCGAACCGCTTCTCCAGGAAGTACTGCCCGACCGAGAGTACCGACGTCATGATCAAGTACCAGATGCTGATCACGACCAGCAGCGGTATCTGAAGGTTGTTGCTGCCATAGATCAGCTGCGCGGCGCCGGTCAGGTCGAGCACGCTGATCGTGGCCACCAGCGACGTGGTCTTGAGCATCGAGATCGTCTCGTTGCCGGTCGGCGGGATGATCACCCGCATTGCCTGCGGCAGGATCACCCGCCGCATGGCCAGCCCACGGCTCATACCCAGTGCCGCCGCGGCCTCGTGCTGGCCGGGGTTGACCGACAGCAGCCCAGCGCGCGCGATTTCGGACATGTATGCGGCCTCGTTGAGCCCGAGACCGAGGACGCCTGCGATGAATGGTGTGATCAGCGAGTTCGTGTCCCATGTGTGGAACTTCGGCCCGAACGGGACGCCGATCGACAAGTTAGAGAACAGGTAGGAGAAGGAGTACCAGAAGAGCAACTGGACGAGCACCGGCGTGCCGCGAAAGAACCACGTGTACGCGAACGCGGTCGTTGACAGCACCGGATTCGGCGACATCCGCATGATCGCGAGAATGATTCCGAACACGATGCCGATCGCCATCGCGAGCACGGTCAGCTGGATGGTGACCCAGATTCCGTGGACGATCGTGTTGTACGTGAAGTAGCCGCGTACGTAGTCCCACTGCCAGTGCTTGTTCACCACCAGCGAGTGGATGAGCATCGCGGCGAGGACCGCCAGCACGGCGACGGCGACCCAACGCAGCGGATGCCGGACCGGGACGACGGTCAATTCCTCAGCGGGAGGCGCCTCGGTTGCGAGCCCGGTCATGGCCGACGCCGGATGTCAGCTGACGGCAGCATTGAGCTTCGACTCCGTCACCGCGCCATCCTGCAGTGCCCACGTCCCGATGATCTTGGTATAGCTGCCGTTCTGGATCAGGTCGGTGACGGCCTTTTGGAAGATCGGCGCGAGTGGGCTGCCCTTGGGGAATGCGATGCCGTACGGCGCCTTGTCGGTGGTCTGGCCAGCGAGCTGGATCTGTCCGTTCTCCAGCTTGCCCTGGTAGGCAACGACCGGCGAGTCACCTGTGAACGCGTCCGCGCGGCCGGAGATCACGGCAGCGTTCACGCCGTTCTGGTCCGGCAGCGGCACTGCGGTCGGCGCGGGCAGTTTCTTCGACAGGCAGGTGCCGCGCAGCGTCAATGAGCCGTCGTCGTTCTTGTCCTTGGTCAGCGCATCGATCTGGATCGTGCCCTTCTCGGCCGCG
>JAODNL010000659.1 GCA_025465405.1 Pseudonocardiales bacterium
CGCCCACGTGGCTCAGTCAGTGAGTCCGCGTGAGGTGATCGGCCTAAGTGTGCCCGGGTCCGCAGCCGCCTGTCTGTGGCTGGCCGAGTTGCACGCACGATCGACGAGTGCCGCACCGCCGGTCCCGGTAGGCGTGGTTGCTTGGTTGCGCGACACCGCTGCGGCCCTGCCGCTGGTACTGGTAGCCGTGTGTGGCGCCCTGCTCGTCGCGGCCCGGGTGCGCCAGGCAGACGGCGAGGGACGGCTCAACGCGGCAATGCGGATGGGGCTGATTGCAGGCGCGATGTCGATCGCCGCTGCACTCGCCACCGCATTGACCCCCATGCTCACCGGACGGGGTGCCCCGCTTCAGGCCCTGCCGGTCGTAACGGACGCGGCGCAGACGATGCCCGTCGCGCTGCTGGCCGCCTCACTGGTGTCGATGCTCGCAACCGTGTGGAGCGCGGGTGGCCGCCATGTGCGGCTTCGGATTCTGCCGGCGGTTGTCACGGGGGTGCTGGCGGCCGGGATGGTGGGCGGCGGCCCGCTGCTGTCCACGACCGCGTCTGCGGCGACTCCGGCCAGCGGTGCCTGCCCGGCCGGTGCGCCCGTGCGCTCGTTCGACGTGCAGGCGATCAACGTCAACATGCCGTTGAACCGCTTCGGCGACCACGACCCCAAGGGTCTGATGTACGTGCTGACCAGCCGGGTCGCCGCGGTCCGCATGCAGGAGGCCTCGCAGAAGGTATCCATCGGTCTGCGCGACGACGCGATTCAGCCGCTGATCATCCGGGCAAATGCGGGCGAGTGCTTGTCGATCCATTACACGAACTCTGCCAACGGCGGTGACTTCGGCGTGCATGTCGACGGTCTTGCGTTCGACGCGGCGTCCTCCGGCGACGCGGTGGGCAACAACCCTTCCTCGAGCGTGCCCAAGGGTCAGTCCACGACCTACACCTACTTCGTGCCCAACGACCCGACGCTCGAGGGTGCGCACTACCTGCACCCGGGCCCGGGCTACCGCGCCGAGGTCAACCACGGCCTGTTCGGCAGCGTCGTGGTCGAACCGCCGGGATCGACCTACCTCGACCCGAACGCGATCGATGAGGCACACGCGACAGCGCTCGAGTCAGGCTGGGAAGCCATCATCCGCCCGGCCACGAGCAACGTTTGCTCGGAGTCGGTAGGCGGCAGCGTCGTCCCGGTGTCGTGCCCAGAGTTCCGCGAGAACGTTCAGCTCTACCACGAGATCGGCAACGAGAGCGAGCAGACCGCGGTGCTGCAGGCCAATGGCACTCCGGTGCCGTTCGTCGACCCGCACACCGATGCCTACCGTCCCGATACCCGGGCGATCAACTACCGCTCTGAGGGTTTCTTCGACCGGTTGAACTTCGCGCCTCAGCAAGAGGCCCACGCCTACGCGTCCTACACCTTCGGGGATCCGTCGACACCGATGCCACGGGGTTACCGGGCCGATCCCACGAAGTTTCGGATCCTGCACGCCGGCACCGAGATGTTCCACGTCTTCCATATGCACGGCGGCGGGATCCGGTGGCGCTTCAACCCGGTCGCGGACTCGACTTACTTCTACGGCGCCACCGGTCTGAACAAGCATCCGCTGGAAATGTCTGACTCCGAGCGGCTGGACTCGCAGGCCTTCGGGCCCGGCGAGTCGTACAACCTGGAGATCGAGGGCGGCGCCGGCGGCGTGCAGCAGGGCGCCGGTGACTTCCTGTTCCACTGCCACATCGCCGAGCACTACGTGGCGGGCATGTGGAGCTTCTGGCGGGTGTACGACACCCGGCAGCCCGAGTTCGCCCCGTTGGCCGACCGCACCGCGCCGTCCTGGCCGGTCGATTCGACCAAGCTGATCGGTCGCACCATCAACGGCCAGAAGATCACCGTGGCCAACCTCGCCAGCTGGGTCAAGCCGCAACTCCCGCCGAAGGGCGCCCGCAAGAACTCCAACGACGCCGCCGTGTGGAACTGGTCCACCAACCCGGCGAAGACGGCGCAGTACCTGGGCGAGCCCGAGGACACCACGGCCTACCCGGACTACTACAACGACCCGGCCAAGACAGGCCACCCGACGGCGCTGCCCGAGGACACCTTCGTCGGCACCCGGCCGGTACTGCTGTTCAACCCGAACAACGGCCGCCCCGCCTACCCCCTGATGCGCCCGCACCTCGGGATGCGCCCGCCGTTCTCTCCGAACGGTCACTCCGGTGCACCGTATCTGGGTGACATGGGCAACACGGCGGCAACAGGCATCACGGCGACGCACCTCAATCCTTGGGTCGGTCGCAACGACGGAATCTGCGCGGCCAAGCAGGCCAACGGCCAACCGACGGTGCTGCGCCGTTTCAACATTGTCGCGGTGGAGCACCCGGTTCAGGTCACGAAACTCGACACCGATCCCACCGGCATGGTCTTCGTGCTCGCCCACGACAAGGCCGCCGCGCTCGACGGAACCAAAGCCCTCGAACCGCTGGCGCTGCGAACGAACGTCGGCGAGTGCGATGCGGTGACGCTGACCAGTGAGCTGACCGATGCCAACGCCTCGGGTCACTTCAGCCAGGTCAACGTGCACATCCATCACGTGCAGTTCGACACCCAGGCCTCGGACGGCGTCATCAGCGGGATGTCCTACGAGCAGGCGGTTCGTCCCTACAAGGTCGAGGATCCGCAGCTCACCGCGTCGGCAGCGATCGGTGCGACGGTTCTGCACTTGGCCAGCGTGACGAAGTTCCAGGTCGGCGAGAGCGTCGGCGTGGGCCTTGGCACCGAAGGCCCAGCCGCGACCGGCACCGCCAACGCCCTACAGTCGGGGCAGGGGCCGGAGATCCGAACCGTGACCGCCATCAACGTCACGGCCAAGACCGTGACCCTGTCGACAGCGCTGACAACAGCACACCCGGCCGGACAATACGCCGGCACCGAGTTCGTGCAGTACCGCTGGTTCGCCGATGCAAACCTCGACAACATCTTCTTCCATGACCACGTCGACGGGATCCACACCTGGGCGCACGGCCTGGTCGGGCAGTTGATCACCGAACCGAAGGGCTCGACCTACAACGACCCACGCACCGGCGCGCCAGCCGATTCCGGGGCCATCGTCGACATCCGCACCAGCAACCCCCTGGCGCCGGCCGCCGGCGTGAGCGGAAGCTTCCGCGAGATGGCGTTGTGGACCATGGACAAGGGCTTCGGCAGCACTGCGGACTCGATGCTGAATCTTCGGGCCAGTCCGCTCACTGATCGGCTCGGTGATCCGGCCCTGAGGTTCAGCTCCTATCCATACGGGGACCCGAACACCCCGCTGCCGCGTGCCTATGCCGGTGACCCCCTGGTCATACGTGCGATCAGCGTGGCTCCGACCGTCGACACGTTGCATATCGACGGGCACACGTTCGGCGCCGAGAACCGATACCAGGATTCTGCGGGTGTGCTGGAAGGCGGCTCGGCCGACACGTTGCACTACGGGATTTCGGAGAAGTACACCCTCATTCTCAAGGGCGGTGCCGGTGGCACCAACCACCTTCCCGGTGACTACCTGTACTTCAACGGTATCGACCGGCGAATCAACGACGGCGCGTGGGGAATCATTCGCGTGCTCCCAGGTCGCGTTACGAGCGATCCCAATGACGCCAACTATTTGCAGCCACTGCCTGGCACAGCGCCTCCGGACGCAGCCGCCCTGCCGACGCAAACCGGCGGTGCGCCGCCGCAACCTTCAGCCGTAGGCAACCCATGCCCTCAGTCGGCCAGTCCACACGCGGTGAGCGTCACCGCGGTGCGCGTGCCGGGGGTGGACAACTCGATCCGCTATGCCTATGTGCCGACCGCTCAGGCCAGCAGGGTCCTTGCGGGCACGTTAAAACCGGAACCGCTGGTGCTGCACCTTCTGGTGAACGACTGCGTGAGCGTGACGGTTACCAACCAGACGAAGGAGAACAAGATCTCCTTCCACCTGTCTGGCTTGGCCGGTGACATCGCCTCCAGCGGCGCGGACGTCGGCTGGAACCCCGACACGTCGATCACGCTCGGGGCGTCGCACACGTATACCTACTACGTGGACAACGCGAAGGAGGCTGGCAGCAGCATCGCCGACATGACCGGCTTCGACAAGCGTGGCCTGTACGGCGCGTACACCGTTTCGCCGGAAGGTGCGACGATCAGAGACCCGCTCACCGGGTTGGTAACTGATGTCGGCGCCTCAGTCGACGTAAAGCCGCAGGACAAACCCGGCTACCGCGACTTCACTCTGGTGCTGTCAGACGACGAGACGCAGCTCGGCGCCAGCTTTATGCCCTACCCGGCCAACGCGGAGAAGGCCTTATCAGTTCGGGTCAACTACCGGACGGCGCCGCGCGACGACAACGATCCGAACGCGTTCAGCACGGCCGCCCACGGCGATCCGAGCACGCCAATCCTCTCGGCCTACGCGGGTGATCCCATGCTCGTGCACGTCCTCGTCGCTCCGGGTAGCGAGCAGACGCACAGCATCAACCTGGGGGGCCTGTCCTTCTCTCTCGACCCCAACATCGTGCGGGCCGACTCGGCCGAGACGCGCGGGGTCGGGCCCTGGGAGATGCTGACGGCGAACATCTCCGGGGGCGCCGGCGGAACGCTCCACCAGCCTGGTGATTTCTTCTACGGCGACATGCGTCGGGTGTTCACTGAGGCGGGGATGTGGGGCCTGCAGCGAGTGCTGCCCGTGCCCCTTGCGTGCCCCGTTGCAGGCACGGGGTTGCAATGCCTGCAACCGTGAGACCCGCTCCTGCGATGAGCCCGCGGGCGGTGAAAACAGCTCGTGCCAGCGCTACCCGTGTCTTGCTGGCAATTCTCGGCGTCGGCATCATCGCCACATTGGGCTTCGCCATCTGGTCATCGACGGGACGGCCGCGCGCTGACTCCTCGCCCAGCGCTTCGCGCTCCGGGGTCGCCACCAGCGCCGCCACCGGCACCGGCGGCATCGGCAACCAGGTGCGCACGAGCACCGCGCACGGCAGCCACGCCGGCTACGACGCGACCGTCCAGGTGACTCGCACCGACGTGGGCGCGACGACAGTCACCACGCTCGACGTCGTGCTCACGACCCAGGCCACCCCCGCGAGCGCACCCACCGCCGCGGCGCAATTGATCGGGGCGGACGACGTCAAGCATGACGTCGCCCTGACCATCGTCGGGGCGGGTCACTGGACCTCGAAACAAGTGACGATAGCGGCCGGGCGTTACACCCTCTCCGCCCGTTTCGACCGCAGGGGCGCAGCTGTGCTCATCCCGATGACCGTCGTGCTGACATAAGGCATACGGCGGCGCCCGATTTCCTGAACTGCACCGCATCCGGACGGCGTCGGCGCTACGGTTCACGTTGGGAGGACGCATGCGGGTTTGTCGGATCTTTGGCAGAACCGCACTGCTGGTGTTCGTGTTCGTCCTCACGTTGTTGGGGCTGACCGGCACCGCGTCGGCGCACGCGCAACTGCTGGGTACCGATCCGCACACCAACCAGGTTCTCGCCACGGCCCCGGAGCGAGTCACGCTGACCTTCGGCGAACCGGTGGAGGTGGCCGACAATGCCATCGAGGTGTTCGACGATCACCTCGACCGCGTCGACACTGCCACCGTGTCGGGGATCCCGAGCGACGTGAACAAGGTCCAGGTTGGGCTGCGACCCAATCTGCGCCGCGGGACGTACACGGTTAGTTGGCACGCCAGCTCGGCAGACACTCATCCGGTCTCGGGCACGTTCAGCTTCTCGATCGGTGCCCCGAGCCGAGTAACAGGAAAAGTGCCGATCCTAGGTCGCAACGATTCGGCCGGCTTCCTGCTCGGAATCGTGCGGGTGCTCGGCTACGCCGGCCTGTTCCTAGGCCCCGGTGCGCTGCTCATCACGTTGG
>JAODNL010000662.1 GCA_025465405.1 Pseudonocardiales bacterium
TCGCCCGCTCGCGACCGACCCAGTACGGCGCCCGGATCGCCTTCTTGTCGACCTTGCCCATAGCGTTGCGCGGCAGTTCCGTGACGAACTGGACGGACTGCGGCGCCTTGAAGTGGGCGAGTTGCTCGCGGCTGAATGCGATCACATCGGTCTCGCTGAGCCGCACACCCGGCTCAGGGACTACGACCGCGATGACGGCTTCGCCCCACAACTCGTGCGGGATGCCGACGACGGCCGACTCGGCGACGCCGGGCATCCGATTCAGCGCCTGCTCGACCTCGAGGGAGTACACGTTCAGGCCTCCGCTGATGATGACGTCCAGGCGACGGTCGACCAGGTACAGGTAGCCCTCCCGGTCGCGAGTCGCCATGTCTCCGGTGTGGTACCAGCCGTCGCGCAGAACGGTTGCGGTGCCACCCGGATCGCCCCAGTATCCGAGCATCACGGTGTCCCCGCGGACGACGATCTCCCCGACCTCCTCGTCGCCCGCGACACTGCCGTCGGGGCGGCGCACCTCGACGTCGAGCAGCGGCAGCGGCCGACCGACCGACGCGAGCCGCCGTACATCCTGGGGGTCGTCGGACAGCCGATGCCGCATTCCCGCGATGCCGGTCGCTTCGGTCGTGCCGAACGTCGAGCCGAGCACGTCGCCGAACACCGCGCCCAGCCGCTGCAAGGTCGCCGGCCGGATCGGCGCGCCTCCCGTCCAGATCGCGCGCACCGAGCTCACGTCGTAACGCTCGAGATCGGGTTCGGCCAGGAGCAGGTTGATCATCGCCGGCGCCAGCTGAATCTGCGTCACGCATTTCTGTTCGATGATGCGCAGGATCCGCCCGGCCTGGAACTCGGCCATGACGACGTGCGCTCCGACGAGTGCGGGTGACAGCCCGGCTGACTGACCGCGCAGTACGTAGGGCGGCATGCACGTCAGGACGACGTCGTCGGAACGGAACCGGTTGGCGATGCCGTACCCGTAGGCGGAGAGCACCGACCCGCGGTGCGAGAGCATGGCGCCACGGGGGCGCCCGGTCGTGCCACTCGTGTAGCCGATGACGTTGATGTCCTCGTCGGAGGTTGTGACGCCGGGCCCATCCGGCCCGCTCGAGGCTAGAGCCGTCTCATAGTCGTCCGGCTGGCTGTGGTTCGGGCCGAAGCCGAGCCGCACGGGGATCGCGAACCCGGCGACCTTGTCGCCGAGATTGTCGCCGACAACGATGCCGGCCGCACCGACGTCGCGCAGGATGTATTGGACCTCTGCCGGCTGCAGTCGGTGATTGATCGGGACGACGACGAGCCCGGCCTTCGCGCAGCCGAAGTGCACCTCCCAGTATCGGTGGCATGCGCGGGCGAGTATCGCGACGCGATCACCGCGCTGGAGGCCACGCTCGTGCATGAAGGCGGCGAGCCGAGTGGCGCGCTCGTCCGTCTCTCGCCAGGTCAGGCCTCCTTCTTCGCAGCTGTAGGACTGATCCCCCGGGCGTGCTGCCGCCTGGCGGCGCACGATTTCAGACAGGTGCATGCAGTGAGCCTTCCGCGCAATGGCGCCGATGACCAGATCCGGTCTTGTGTTCTGGCAAATCTAGTATCATGGTTACTCTAGATATTGACGCTGAGCTGACTCGAGGTGCCTCCATGACGACGTCCATCCCGGTGTTCGATGCTGACAGCCACCTGGCCGAAGTCCCCGATCTCTGGACCTCGCGGCTGCCGATGTCCAAATGGGGAGAAGACGTCCCGCACGTCGAATACGACGACCGGCTCAAACGCGACCGCTGGGTGATCGGTGGGCGCAAACTGACGAGCGTCGCGAACTGGGCAGTGGCCGGCTGGAACGAATTTCCGCCGGAACACCCGCCGACGGTGGAGGATGCGGACCCCGGCGCGTTCGAGCCGGGCCCACGTATCGAGCGTATGGACGAGTACGGCATCTACTGCCAGGCGTTGTATCCGAACCTGCTCGCCTTCTCGCATCACGCGTTCATGCAGATCAAGGATCCCGAGCTGCAGATCCAGTGCATCCGCGCATACAACGACCACCTCGTGGAGTTCGCGAGCATCGACCCGAAGCGGTTCGTGCTTCTCGCTGCGTTGCCGTTCTGGAACGTCGAGGAGTCAGTCAAGGAAATCGACCGCTGCGCCGAGATCGGTCACCACGGAATTCTCTTCATCGCCAAGCCGCACAAGATGGGTCTGCCGCGCATCTCCGACGAGCACTGGGCGCCGATCTTCGACGCGACTCAGGACAAGGGCTGGTCGGTCAACTTTCACACTGGTTTCGCCGACTTCTCCGAGTCGGAGTTCAAGGCGATGCTCAGCCGACACGCCGACCGGCGCGACTACGCACGGCTGTCGGCGTTCTCCATGCTCAACAACGCCGAGACAATCGCGGAAGTCATCATGTCCGGCCTCTGCAAGCGCTACCCCGAGGTCAAGTTCGTTTCGGTTGAAAGCGGCTTCGGGTGGATTCCTGCGTTCGTCGAGTCGATGGACTGGCAGTGGCTCAACTCCGGCGCGGCGAAGGCGCATCCGGACTACGAGCTGCCCAGCGTCTACTTCAAGCGGCAGGTCTTGGGGATGTTCTGGTTCGAGCACGAGGCGGTCCGTCGGATCATGGATCTCTACCCGGACAACCTGATGTTCGAGACCGACTTTCCGCACCCGACCAGCCTGTCGCCCGGACCGGCGTCGGCAGCGCGCTACCCGCACGAGACCATTGCGGCGGTGTTCGAGGGCATCCCCGAAGACCTGGCCCGGAAGGTGCTGTGGGAGAACGCCGCGAAGCTGTACAAGCTCGAGGCCCCTGCGCTGGTATGAGCCGCGCGGTGACCCTCGGCCTCGTGATCCCGCTCGGATTCGGTGTCGAGCCGCGCCAGTTGCGTGACCTCGCGGCGGCCGCGGACCGGGGCGGTCTGGACGGCATCCAGGTCGGCGAGCTGGCGGGCACGGAGATCTTCGCCCTCGTTGCCGCAATGGCCGCCGTCACAGATCGAATCCGGCTCGAGACGGCGGTGGTGTCGACGCTGACCCGCTCGCCGGCGTTGCTGGCGATGGGTGCGGCAACGCTTGCCGAGCTGTCCGACGGGCGGTTCGTGCTCGGCCTCGGCGCCGGGAGCCCGATCGTCGCGTCGTGGCACGGCAAATCGTTCTACGACAAGCCATGCACGGCGGTCACCGACGTCGCCCGGGACGTGCGCGCCGCTCTGGCGGGTGAGCGGCTCGAGGGCTGGGGAGACTTCCGCCTGACCGGACTACGTCCGCGGGACGACATCAAGATCTTCGTGTCGGCGATGAACGAGCGGATGCTGAACGCGGCGGGACGATGCGCCGACGGCGTCGTGGTCAACCTGTGCTCGACCGGCGAGGCTCGGCGGCTCCTCCCCATCGTGCGCGCGGCACAGGACGGGACCCGCTCCGTCGAGTTCGTCGCCAACATGTGGGCCCACGCGGGCGACGACATCGACCTCGCGCAACAGCGGCTGCGGTGGGAGATCGCGCCCTACCTGGCTGTGCCGACCTATCGCGCTGCGGCGATCGCGATCGCGGGCGCGGCCGAGGTCGATCGGGCCGGCGTGGCCTGGCGCTCCGGCGGGCGAACGGCGGCGGCGCCGCTGGTCCCGCAGGCGCTGGTCGACGCGATGCTCGTGTCGGGCGATGCGGGCGCGTTCGAGAAACGGTTGGAGGACTACCGCGACGCGGGTGTCGACTCCGTTCGCGTCGTGCCCTTGACCAGCCGTGGCGGCGGTGCCGAGGCGGCGCACGCGGTCGTGGACGTGCTCGCCGAAGTGTCCGCGCGGCGCGCCCGCTCCCTCATCCATTAGCTCGCCACGACTTGCGACCAGGAGACCACCGTGTTGGACAGACATGTTCGCTACCGCTGCGACGGCGGGATCGCGCGGGCAACGCTCGACCGACCCGACGTGATGAATGCGCTGACCGGGGAGGTCTTCGCCGACCTCTTCGACGTCGTCCGCGCGGCCAACGACGACCCTGACGTGCGGGTGCTCGTGATCACCGGCGCAGGGCCGCA
>JAODNL010000665.1 GCA_025465405.1 Pseudonocardiales bacterium
CGGGCGGCCAAGGCGGCGCCGGACACCGCGGCCGGAGCCGACTCCGTTCCTGCTGCCACCGAACCCGCACCCGCGGCCACCGCGCGCGCGGCGGCGCCGGAGGCTCGAGCCGAGGCTCCAGCGGCCACCGAGTCAGGCACCGAGCCGGCAAGCGACCAGGCCAACGCCGGCACCCGGGGTGAGCCGCGCCAGGGCAACCAGGGCCGGCCGTCGAATCAGGGCCAAGGCGCCCAAAGCTCCCAAGGCGGCCAATCTGGCCAGGGCAGTCAGACTGGTCAAGCCGGCGGCAACCAGAACCGCCAGAACCAGGGCGGTGGACAGAACCGCCCCGACGGCCAGAACCAGGGCGGAGGCCCGAACCGGTCCGACGCCGATGACGACTTCGACGGCAGCCGCCGCCGAGGCCGCCGCTACCGCGACCGCCGCGGCCGCAACCGCGAACGCGTCGGCGGCGACGGCCGGCCGGGGGCCGGCGGCGATGTCGAGCCGACAGTCTCCGACGACGATGTCCTGGTGCCGGTCGCCGGCATCCTCGACAGCATCGAGGACAAGAACACCTGGTTCGTCCGCACCAGCGGCTACTTTGCCAGCTCGGACGACATCTACGTCGCCAACTCGTATGTGCGTCGCTTCGGCCTGCGGCGCGGTGACACCGTCACCGGCGCCGTCAAGCAGCCCCGCGACGGCGAGCGCCGCGAGAAGTACAACCCGCTCGTTCGCCTGGACACCGTCAACGGCGCCGATCCGGAGCAGTCGAAGAACCGCGTCGAGTTCACCCGGCTGACGCCGCTGTACCCACAGGAGCGCCTGCGCCTCGAGACCGAGCCGCACATCTTCACCACCCGCGTCATCGACCTCGTGATGCCGATCGGCAAGGGTCAGCGCGCGCTGATCGTCTCGCCGCCCAAGGCGGGCAAGACGATGGTTATTCAGTCCATCGCCAATGCGATCGCGACGAACAACCCCGAGGTTCACCTGATGGTCGTGCTGATCGACGAGCGGCCCGAAGAGGTGACCGACATGCAGCGGTCGGTGAAGGGCGAGGTCATCGCCTCCACCTTCGACCGCAAGCCGGTCGACCATACGACCGTCGCCGAACTGTCCATCGAGCGCGCGAAGCGCCTGGTCGAGATGGGTCACGACGTCGTCGTGCTCCTCGACTCGATCACCCGCCTGGGTCGCGCGTACAACCTCGCGGCGCCGGCCAGCGGCCGGATCCTGTCCGGTGGTGTCGACTCGACGGCGCTGTACCCGCCGAAGCGGTTCCTCGGGGCCGCGCGCAACATTGAGAACGGCGGCTCGCTGACCATCCTGGCCACCGCACTCGTCGAAACCGGTTCGGCCGGTGACACGGTGATCTTCGAGGAGTTCAAGGGCACCGGCAACGCCGAGCTGAAGCTGGACCGCAAGATCGCCGACAAGCGGGTCTTCCCGGCCGTGGACGTCGACCAGTCCTCGACCCGTAAGGAAGAAATCCTGCTCTCGCCGGACGAGCTGTCGGTGACAATCAAGCTGCGCCGCGTGCTGCATGCGCTCGAGCCACAGCAGGCGATCGACCTGCTGCTCGACCGGCTGAAGAAGACCCGGACGAACCTGGAGTTCCTGATGCAGATCGCGAAAACCACGCCCGGCCAGGAGTAGCTCCAGCCCGCTGCACCCCGAAACGCCCCGCCGTTCGCATGATACGGCGGGGCGTTTCGTGTGTATGTCCGGCCAGACAACAATTCGGTATCGGCGGCCCCATTCCCTTCCTTGTAAGTGTGACCTGTGTCATCGTGCCCGGAAGCGCTACCGGGTCGGGAGCGCTCTCACGAGTACCGGCCAAAAGGG
This sequence comes from Pseudonocardiales bacterium, assembly GCA_025465405.1. Lineage (GTDB taxonomy): Bacteria > Actinomycetota > Actinomycetes > Mycobacteriales > Jatrophihabitantaceae > RYN-117. The sequence goes on from JAODNL010000665.1 coordinate 1,831, forward strand.
GACCGAACACATGCAATGGACCAAACTGACCGCGGCGATGGCCGCCGGCGTGCTGCTCACGACGGCGCTGGCCGCCTGTAGCAGCAGCAACAAGGGCTCCAGCTCGGGCGGGAGCGGCGGCGGCACGAGCACCGGCAGCAGCACCCCGAGCGGCGGAGCGTCCGGAACGAATCCGGACCCGAACAGCCAGCCCAAGACCAAGGTCACCGCGGCCTCCATGACCGGTGACTGCGCGTCCTTCTCGGCCTACGGCAGCCATCCGGGCACGACCGTGACGATGTACTCGTCGATCACCGACCCGGAGGGCGCGCATCTCCAGGACTCCTGGAAGCAGTTCGAGAGGTGCACGGGCATCACGATCAAGTACACCGCCGACAAGGAATTCGAGTCCGCGCTGAAGACCAAGGTCGAGGGCGGCAACTCGCCGGACATCGCGATCTTCCCGCAGCCCGGCCTGCTGCAGACCTACGCGACGTCCGGAAAGCTCAAGCCGGCTACCGACGCGGTGACCAAGGCGGCCGAGGCGAACTGGGTCCAGAGCTGGATCTCCTACGGCACCGTCGACGGCCAGTACTTCGCGGCACCGATGGGCGCGAACATGAAGTCGCTGGTCTGGTACTCGCCGAAGTTCTTCAAGAAGTACAACTACACGGTCCCGACCACCTGGGCCGACATGCTCACGCTTTCGAACAAGATGGCCGCGGACGGGCACAAGCCCTGGTGCGCGGGCATCGAATCGGGCACCGCCACGGGTTGGCCACTGACCGACTGGATGGAAGAGGTCATGCTGCGCCTGCACGGCCCCGACGTCTACGACAAGTGGGTGAACCACCAGATCCCGTTCAACGACCCGCAGGTGGCTGACGTCCTGAAGATGGTCGGCGACATCGTCAAGAACCCAAAGTACGTCAACGCCGGGATCGGAAACGTCCGGTCGATCGCGACCACCGCCTTCCAGAAGGGTGGACTGCCGATCGAGAAGGGCAATTGCATGCTGCACCAGCAGGCCAGCTTCTACGGCGCGAACTGGGACAAGGGCTACAAGATCGGCCCCGACGGGGATCTCTTCGCGTTCTACGAGCCGCCGATCAGCGACAAGTTCGGCAAGCCCATCGAAGGCGGCGGCGAGTTCGTCGGCGCGTTCACTGACCGTGCCGAGGTGGAAGCGACGCAGCTTTACCTCGCCAGCGGGGACTGGGCAACGTCGCGCGCCAAGGTCGCTTCCGGCTGGGTGTCCGCCAATCAGAAGGTGGACAAGGCGGCGTTCACCGACCCGGTGGATGCGCTCGCGGTGCAGTTGCTGACGGATCCGCAGGCCACGTTCCGCTTCGACGGATCGGACGCGATGCCGGCGTCGGTGGGTGCCGGAACGTTCTGGACCCAGATGACCCAGTGGGTCCTGGGCCAGACCGACAAGGCGACTCTCGACGCGGTCGAGGCGTCCTGGCCGAAGTAAGCCCTGGTTGACGCCCTGATGGGCGGCCGGCGGTCCCACCTGGACCGTCCGGCCGCTCGTCGTCGAATCCCAGTGGCCCACTACCTCGTGAAGGGGTGATCGGACGTGCATTGGCTCTACACTCTGGCGCACTCGCAGAGCACCGGCGGCAAGCTGCTCTTCGCCGTCGTGATGGTGATCTTGTTCCTTGCCGTCATCGGCGCGCTGCTCGTGTTGATCGACCGGACGCCCCGGAGAGGTCGCGAGAAGTACCAGGCGTTCCTGTTCCTCCTTCCGGCTCTGATCCTGCTCGGCCTCGGACTCATCGGGCCGATCATCCGCACGGCCGTCTCGGCGATGACGTCCGCCGAGGTCACCAAGAAGCTCTGCGTGCCGCGCCCCGGCCACTCCTGCTTGGTCGACAAGGGCGGCAAGTGGAACAACTTCGACAACTTCCGCTGGGCGTTCACCGATAACGACGCGCAATACGCCTTGCTGCACACGCTGTTGTGGACCCTCGTCGCACCGATCATCGCGACGGCTGTCGGGCTTGCCTACGCCTACGCGATCGACAAGGTTCGCGGTGAGGGGTTCGCGAAGGCGCTGGTGTTCCTGCCGACCGCGATCTCCTTCGTGGGCGCTGCCGTGATCTGGGGCTTGATGTATCAGCAGCCCAGCCAGAACGGCGCGTCCGGTCTGGTCAACGTCGTCCTGCACTGGGTGGGCCTCGGTCCGCTCAACTTCCCGACGGTCGGCGGTTGGCGGCTGACCCTGATGATGATCGTCGTGATGATCTGGATCCAAGCCGGCTTCGCGACGGTCGTTCTGTCCGCGGCCATCAAGGGTGTGCCCGCCGAGATCAGTGAGGCGGCGAAGATCGACGGTGCGACCGCCGGGCAGGCGTTCCGCCGGGTCGTGATCCCGTCGATCCGGCCGACCTTGATCGTCGTTCTCGTGACGATCTCGATCGCCACCCTGAAGATCTTCGACCTGGTCCAGACGTTCGGGGCGGACAAATACCGCGGGGACACGCTGGCGAACCTCATGTACACGACGTACAAGCAGGCTGGACTGGGCATCGCCGGCGGCAAGCTCGGCGAACACCGCTCGTCCGCACTGGCGATCATCATCTTCCTGCTCGTCATCCCGTTCGTCGCGTTCCAGGTGCGCCAGATGGTGAAGCAGCGGGCCGCCCGATGACCGCGAACTCGAACTCGACGCGAGGAGTCGTCCGATGACCGTTGTGATCAATCCGACCGGCGAGGTGCCGGCCACGCCGGTAGAGCCGCTACCGACGACTACGGTCGGCCGGGTTCGCAAGGGCCTCACGAATCCGGTCGCGTCCGCCATCGCGCTCGTCATCGGCGTGGCGTGGACTATCCCCACGGCGGGCCTGCTCGTGCAGTCGTTCCGGTCTAAGACCGGCCAGGACACCAAGGGCTGGTGGACCTTCAGCGACCTGACGCTCGACAACTACCGGCGCGTCACGAGCGGGACCGGCAACGTGCTGCCCTACGTGGTCAATTCGATCGCGATCGTCATTCCGGCCGCGATCATCCCGATCGTGGTGGCCGCGCTGGCCTCGTACGCCCTGGTGTGGATCGATTTCCGCGGCCGGGACTGGATCTACGTCGCGATCTTCGCGCTTCAGGTCGTGCCGCTCCAGGTGGCCGTGGTGCCGCTGCTGCGCTTCGTGGTCAACGGCGCGCACCTCGGATCCATGACTGTCATTCCGAAGCTCGGGCTCGCCGGGACGGTGGGTGCGGTGTGGCTCGCGCATGCGTGCTTCGCGCTGCCGCTCGCGGTCTTCCTGATGCACAACTTCATGTCGGAGATCCCCCGCGACCTGCTCGAGGCGGCGCGCCTCGACGGCGCCGGCCATGGTCAGATCTTCCGGCAGATCATGCTGCCCCTGCTGCGTCCGGCGCTCGCGGCGTTCGGCATCTTCCAGTTCCTATGGGTCTGGAACGACCTGTTCGTCGGTCTGGTCATGTCCGGCTCCAACAACGCGATCAGCCCGATCACCGTGAAAATCGCGGGACTGGTCGGATCGACGGCCGGGCAGGGCGGTGAGGTCGTGCCCGCGGCGGCGTTCCTGTCGATCGTGATCCCGCTGGCGGTGTTCATCGCACTGCAGCGCTTCTTCGTCCGCGGTCTGCTGGCGGGCAGCGTCAAGGGTTGATCCGGCGCGGCCGCGCGCTGACACTGGACGCGTGGGCACGGCCGTCCTCCTGATCGTCGCGCTGCTGCTGCCGAGCGGCATCGGCTTCGCCGCGGTACTGGTCGTGCGGTGGTTGCGCTGGCTGGCGGCCCAGCGTCACGCAGCACCCGACGTGCCGGTCGAGCGCCTGCGTTCCGACCTGCGCCGGCTGCACGCTCAACTCGAGCGCACCGAGTCGGCCACTGGGCTGCCGGCCAAGAACCTGCGCTGTGCCGCCGTGCGCGCAGCGTACGTCGACGCGCTGTCCACTGCCTGCCGCCGAGTGGGCGTACCGCCGCCGGTCGCGGTGGGGAACGCTCCGGTTCCGATCACCGAGATCTACCGCGTCGAGGCGGCGCTGCGCGGGCAGGGGCTGGACGTCCGCGAGGCGCACTGACCCGCGCCGGGCACAATCGAAGGATGGTCCGGGTACTCGCTGTCTCCGACGAGGTGGACGAGGGGCTCTACGCCGACGTCGCGCCAGTACGTGGCGCGGAACTGATCATCGCGTGCGGTGACCTGCCGTTCGACTACCTCGCCTACCTGATGGACGCGCTCGACGTCCCGCTCGTTTTCGTGCCTGGCAACCACGACCCTGACCTGTCCGGGTACCGGGCGGCGCGATCGGGCCTGCTACTGAGGGCCGGGCTGCCTGTCCGTCAGCCCTGGCCGAGTGGCGCGGTCAATGCCGACGTCAAGGTCGTCGACATGCTCGGGCTGCGACTTGCCGGCCTCGGTGGGTGCCTGCGTTACAGCGACGGGCCGAACCAGTACACCGAGCGCCAATTCGCCCGCCGGGCCCGACAGTTACGCGTCCGCGCCCGGTGGCACTGCCGCGACGGGCGTCCGGTGGACGTGGTGCTGACCCATGCCCCCCCGCGGGGCGTCGGCGACGGCGACGACCCGCCACATCGGGGCTTCCAGGCGCTGCACCAGGTGGTCACCCGGCTGCGCCCACGCCTGCTGCTGCACGGGCACGTGCATCCGTACGGAGCATCGACGCCGGACCTGCAGCTCGACGGCACGACCGTGCGCAACGTCGTCGGCCGGCACCTTTTCGACATTGCGGCCGGACCGGGGTATACCGAAAGTCGTGCGGGAAACCGGGTTCCCGAGGGCTGACGTCGAGAACGACTTCCTGCGCGCCCGTAGACGGCAGGTGTTGTCTCGGCTGGCGCACCGGCTGCGCCGCGAACCTGACGATGTCAACCTCATCCTTCCCTTCGACGACGTCATCAGCGCGCTGGGCATGCGCGGCGAGCGATACCTCGGCCTGCAGACGATCGCGCTGGACAGCATCGTCGGCACGGTTGACTCGCGCCGTGACTTCGACCGACGGTTCCGCCCGACGTCCGGGCGGGTCCGGGAACGCTGGGAGCGGCTGGCACTGGCGCAGCGCAAGGGGGAGCCGCTGCCACCCATCGACGTCTATCGCGTCGGCGACCTGCACTTCGTGAAGGACGGGCACCACCGCGTCTCGATCGCGATCGCCACCGGCCAGCAGACGATCGACGCCTATGTGACCGAGGTGATCACCGCGGTGCCGGCGAAGGGAATCCGACGGCGTGGCGACCTGCTGCTGAAGAGCTACGAGCGGATGTTCCGGGCCCGGGTGCCGCTGCCGCCGCAGGCGTATTCGAAGCTCACGGTCACCGATCCGTGGACGTACGCCGAACTCGGCGAGGCGGTCGAGGCGTGGGGATTCCGGTGCATGCAGAACGAACGCAAGTTCCTCGATCGGGCCGAAGTGGCCCGCCGCTGGTTCGCCGAGGAGTACACGCCTGTCGTTCGTATGCTGCGCGAGGCCGACCTACTCGGTTCGGGCACCGAGGCGGAGGCCTACCTGCGGGTAGCGCGCGAACGGTACCGCCTCATGCGCACCCACGAGTGGAACGACGAGGTCATCCGGCGACTGCGCGAGGAACGTTAGGCGTTCGCGGCGACCTTCGGTTGCGCCAGATTCTCGCCGGTTGCCGGGTCGAACAGGTGGATGGCTCGCACATCCGCCCACAGTTCCGCTTCGGATCCTTCGCGGATGCGCGTGGCCGCGTCGAGGCGGGCGACGATCTGGTCGCCCGTCGCGCCGGTGTCGGCCCGGCCGGAGTCGCGCGCCAGTTCGTCGAGCTCAGCGGTCGACACGGACTCGCCCTCCACGGTGAAGTAGGCGTAGACGTCCGAGCCCATCGACTCGACGACGTCGATCGTGGCGCGGAACGTGATGCCCCGCCCGCGCAAGTCCGGCTGCACGAGGCTGGCGTCTTCGAAGCTCTCCGGCCGGATGCCGACGATGACGTCCCCGCCGCCGTGGGAATCGAAGCTGCGGCGACTCTCGTCGTCCATGGGGATGTCTCCAAGCTTCGTGCGCAGCTTGCCGTCCTCCAGCGTGCCCGGCATGAAGTTCATGGCGGGCGAGCCGATGAATCCGGCCACGAACAGGTTCGATGGGTGCTCGTACAGCTCCTGCGGCGGCCCGACCTGCTGGATGCGGCCGTTGCGCATGACGGCCACCCGGTCGCCGAGCGTCATTGCCTCGGTCTGGTCGTGCGTGACGTACACCGTCGTGGTGCCCAGGCGCTTCTGCAGCCGGGACACCTCGGTGCGCATCTGCACCCGCAGCTTCGCGTCCAGGTTGGACAGCGGCTCGTCCATGAGGAACGCCGAGGGGTTGCGCACGATCGCACGACCCATCGCCACGCGCTGTCGCTGACCGCCGGACAGGTTCGCCGGCTTGCGATCGAGGTGCTGGGTGAGGTCGAGCACGCGGGCAGCCTCGTTCACCTTCTGGTCGATGACCTCTTGCGGTGTCTTGGCCAGCTTGAGCGCGAACGCCATGTTCTCCCGCACCGTCATATGCGGGTAAAGGGCATAGCTCTGGAACACCATCGCGATGTCGCGGTCCTTCGATTCGAGCTCGTTCACCACACGGCCGTCGATCCGGATCTCGCCGCCGCTGATGTCCTC
>JAODNL010000036.1 GCA_025465405.1 Pseudonocardiales bacterium
TGTCGATGCCCATGAGCGCCGCGGTCGGCGCGTCCTCAGCAACGGCCCGAATACTGCGGCCGAGCTTGGTCTGATTCACGAGCCGATCGAGGAAGATCATCATCACGAACGCGGACACCACGATGATCAGGACGATCAGCGAGACCTTCGCGTTACCGATCTTGAATACCTGATGGTTGACGTTGAAGTACGTAGGGAACGCGTTGTTCGGTAATCGATTGAACAACTTTCCGGCGAGATTGGACAGGAACAGCGACGCGCCGATGGCACTGATCAGGAACGCGAGCTTGGGTGCTCCCCGCCGCCGCAGGGTCTTGTACGCCACCTTCTCCAGCAGCCATGCGATCACCGCACCGACCGCGGCACCGCTGAGCAGACCCGCGAGAACTGTGAGCGGCACCATCGCGCCGGTGGGATGTCGTCCCTTGACGATGCCGTTCACGACCAGATAGCTGCCGAAGCCGCCGGCCATGAACACCTCGCTGTGCGCGAAGTTGATCAGCTGGAGCACGCCGTACACCAGCGTGTAGCCGAGCGCGACGAGCGAGTACATCGAGCCTTGTTCCAACCCGATGATGAGGTTCTGCGGAAGCTGCTGGAACCAGTTTTCCGATTGGCTCACGCCGGTACTCCTCCTGATGACGTCTGGGCGGCGTGACAGCGCGACGACCCGGGCCAGTTTTAACTGAGGGGCGAACCGGATTGCTCCGGCTCGCCCCCCATGTCAATCCGTGCTGGTGATGCGGATGTTCGTCAGCTGTTGATCTTGTTGATATTGCCGAGACCCGTGATGGCGCCGCTCTTCTGCTGGAAGAGGTTGACGATCAGGTTGGTCGCCTCGACTTCACCATTCGACTGGAACTTGATCGTTGTCGTGATCCCCTGGAAGTTCTCGGCGTTGAGTGCGGTCATCAGGCTGGACTTGGTGACCGGACCGCTCGCCGCTGCCTTCGAGATCGCGTCGATGAACAGGTTCGCCGCGTCGAAGGCCTCAGGCGAGTACGTCGACGGCGGCTGCTTGTACGCCGCCTGGTACGCCGTGGCGAAGGCCTTCGCCGTCGGAGCCGTGGTCGCGTCCTGGCAACCGCAGGTGAAGTACCAGCCGTTGCCCGCGTCACTGGCGTTCTTGGTGAACACGTCGGACTTGCCACCGTTACCGGTCACGGTGCGACCGGTGAAACCCGCGGCTTTCAGCGCCTTGGCGAGCAATGCCGCCTGCGCGTCATAGCCGCCGTAGAAGATCGCGTCGGCACCAGAGGCCTTGATCGTCTGAGCGATCGGGTTGTAGTTCTTCGTGGTCGTGCCGTCGAGTCCCTGGGTCACGGTCGCGACGCCCTTGGCCTTGAGCTCGGCAGCCATCTTCGTGGCCACGCCCTGGCCATAGGTGCTCAGGTCGTTGAGGACGAAGACCTTCTTCGCACCCGTGCGGGCCAGCCAGTCGGCGCCCTGGGTTCCCTCGACGTCGTCGTTCGGGATGATCCGATGCCAGCAGCTGTAACCCTTTGTCTGCAGGGTCGCGTTGCTGGCCGACGCCGTGACGATCGGCAGGCCGGCCGAGCAGAAGTTCGGGTCGACTGCCTTGCTCTCACCGGAGAATGCCGGGCCGATCACGCCGATCACAGCGGGATTCGAGATGAGCGCGGTGGCCGCGGCCGGAGCCTTGGCCGGATCGCCTTCGCTGTCCTGCGGATTCAGCGCGACCTTGAAGTTGAACTTGCCGGACTGGTTGGCCTGATCGATGGCCAGCTGCGCGCCCTGCTTCTCATTGATGCCGAGCTGCGCGTTTGGGCCGGACAGGGCTCCGATGAAGCCGAGTGTGTAGGTCTGGTTGCTGCTGCCGCCGCTTGTGGAGCTGCTGCCGCCGCCGAGGCCTCCGCCGTTGTTGCTCTTCTTGCTGCTCGAGCAGCCGGCCAACGCCACTGCACCCGTCGTGACAAGTACGGCGACGGTGGTCAACGTACGATTTCGCACTGAAATGCCTCCTAGAGGGCGTCGGGGGCGCGTCGGTCCCGCCCCTTCTGGTCGGTGGCACGTTAGTCCACAGACCGGCAAGATGACACGGGTTGCGGCCGCGAGTTTGCCGTCGTGACCAAATCTCAACCGCAGACATACACATTTGCTACCGCCTGGGACGCCTGGCACTCAATGGCCAGGGGCCGGGTCGCCGGCCGTATCGCCGCTGAGGACGAGCTCAGCGACCGCGCGCATGGACGTGCGGTTGTCCATCGCGGCCCGCTGGATCCAGCGGAACGCCTCCGGTTCGCTCATGCTGTGTGCCGACATCAACGTCCCCTTTGCGCGCTCGATCAGCTTGCGTGCCTCGAGCCGTTCGCGCAGCCCGGTGACCTCGGCCTCCAGCGCCTTGATCTCGGCGAAGCGCGACGTGGCCATCTCGATGGCCGGCAGCAGGTCGCGCTTCTGGAACGGCTTGACGAGGTAGGCCATCGCGCCCGCGTCGCGAGCCCGCTCGATGAGGTCGCGCTGGCTGAACGCGGTGAGCATCACGACCGGCGCGATACGCTTGCCGGCGATCTGCGCGGCGGCCGCAATCCCGTCCATCTTGGGCATCTTGACGTCGCAGATCACCAGATCCGGAGCGAGTTCCCGGGCCAGGGCCACGGCCTGCTCGCCATCGGCAGCCTCGCCGACCACCTGGAAGCCCTCCTCCTGGAGCATCTCGCGAAGGTCCAGCCGGATAAGGGCCTCGTCCTCGGCGATCAGCACGCGTTTCGCATCGGGGCCCGGCGGTGGAGTCGCGTTGGCGGCAGCCACGGTGCGTCCCTCTCGATTCGGAGCAAGGCGAATCGCGCAGCGCGCGCGAAGCACACAGCCTAGCCCCGCTAAGATTTCGTCGGTGCCACGCCCCTGTATCCCAACTGGCAGAGGAAGCGGACTCAAAACCCGCCCAGTGTGGGTTCGAATCCCACCGGGGGCACGACATCTCGCGCCGCTCGTCGGAGTCGTTAGTCTCGGCGCGTGACCGGCCATATGACCCCGGACGAGTTCCGGGCCTACGGCCGGCAGGTCGTCGACTGGATCGCCGACTACCACGAGCGCGTCGAGTCGTTTCCGGTGCTGGCGCAGGTTGCACCGGGTGACGTGCGAGCCGCGCTGCCGGCCGAGCCACCCGAGCACGGTGAGCCGTTCGGGGACGTCCTGCGTGACCTCGACGAGGTGATCCTGCCGGGCATCACGCACTGGCAGCACCCGTCGTTCTTCGCCTATTTCCCCGCCAACGCCAGCGGGCCGGCCATCCTCGGAGACCTGCTCGCGTCCGGGCTCGGCGTCCAAGGCATGCTCTGGGCCACGTCCCCCGCGGCCACCGAGTTGGAGACGCATGTCCTCGATTGGCTGGCTTCCCTGCTCGGCCTGCCGGCTCGATTCCGCTCGGATTCCGCGGGTGGCGGCGTCATCCAGCACAGCGCATCCGACGCCGCGCTGGTCTCGTTGCTCGCGGCGCTGCACCGGGTCAGCAAGGGCCGGACCGAGCACGCCGGCGTGGCCGACGGGCGCTTCACCGTGTACACGTCCGCGCAGACGCACTCATCGCTGGAGAAGGCGTGCCGCATCGCCGGCCTCGGCGCCGATGCGCTGCGCAAGATCGACGTCGAGCCGGCGACGCTGGCCGCCCGACCAGAACACCTACGCGAGCTGCTGGCACGTGACATCGCCGGCGGTCGGACACCCGCCCTCGTCGTCGCGTCGGTCGGCGCTACCGGTACCGGCGCCGTGGATCCGGTCGCAGAGCTCGCCGCGATCGCGCACGAGTACGGTGCGTGGCTGCACGTCGACGCCGCGTGGGCGGGCGTTGCCGCCGTGGCACCGGAGCTGCGCTGGCTCAACGACGGTCTCGACCTGGCCGACTCCTACTGCACGAACCCGCACAAGTGGCTGCTCACCAACTTCGACTGTGACGCCTTCTGGGTCGCCGATCGCGCGGCCCTCGTCGGAGCGCTCTCGATCCTGCCGGAGTACCTGCGCAACACCGCCACCGAATCGGGCGCAGTGATCGACTACCGCGACTGGCACGTACCGCTCGGACGCCGGTTCCGCGCGCTGAAACTGTGGGCGGTCATCCGGTGGTACGGCGCGGACGGCCTCCGAGCGCACGTCCGTAAGCACGTGGCCCTGGCCCAGGAGTTCGCTGCCTGGGTAACCGCCGACGACCGCTTCGAGATCGTCGCCCCGCACCCGCTGTCGCTCGTCACGTTCCGCCTTCGAGCCGGGGACGACGCGACGCGCGCGCTGATGGACCGCGTCAACGCCTCGGGTGAGCTGTACCTGACGCACACGCTGGTCGATGGCGCGGTCGCGCTGCGCATGGCGATCGGTTCGACGCTGACCGAGCGCAGGCACGTCGAGGCGGCCTGGCGGGCGCTGTCGGCCTAGGGCCGCTCACCGACGCGGATCATGCCCTCCTGCACGACGCTGACCAGGTGACGGCCGTCCTGTGAGAAGAACCGCCCGGTCGCGAGGCCGCGGCTGCCCGAGGCGGACGGGGACTGCGTCACGTAAAGCACCCACTCGTCGGCGCGAAACGGCCGCTGGAACCACATCGCGTGGTCGAGTGAGGCCATCGAGATGGGGTCGATGCCTGGTGCCAGGCCGTGCCGCGCCAGCACCGAATCCAGAAGCGTGATGTCCGAGGCAAACGTCAGGACGCACACGTGCAGCAGCGGATCGTCAGGCAGCCGGCCGTTGGCGCGCATCCACACCCGAGCCGGCCCGTCCCGCGGCCCCTTGGCCTGCTGCTGCCACGGCGGATCTTCGACGTAGCGCAGGTCGATCGGGCGGGGGAACACCCGGAAGAACTCCGCGGCGCCGGGCGAGTCCGCGTAGCGGTCCTCGAGCGTCGGCAACCCGTCCGGTGCCGGCGCGTCGGGCATCGCGGGTTGGTGGTCGATGCCCGGCTGATCGAGCTGGAAGGACGCGGACAGCGAGAAGATCGGCTTGCCATGCTGCACGGCCACGACGCGCCGCGTCGAGAAGGAGCGGCCGTCGCGGATCCGGTCGACCTCGTACACGATCGGCACCTCGGGATCGCCCGGCCGGATGAAGTACGAATGCAGGGAGTGGACCGTACGGTCGGTGGCAACCGTGCGTCCCGCGGCGACGAGCGCCTGGCCCGCGACCTGACCGCCGAAAACCCGCTGCCAGGTCACCTTCGGGCTCACGCCGCGATAGATGTTCTCCTCGATCTTCTCGAGGTCCAACAGCCGCACGAGGTCGTCGACCATGATCTGGCCAAGATCGGCGTTTCGCGCCGCGCCGTGATAGTCGGTGCCGAGGTCTTCGACCTCGTTGTCCCTGTGCCGCGCCCTACGGGTCGCGTCAGAGGTCATGACGCAGGACGTCGCCGATGTGGTGCACCCGGATCGTGTTGGTCGCGCCGGGCGTTGCCGGCGGAGTGCCCGCCACGACGATCACCAGATCGTGCGGGTGACACACGCCGCGGTTCAGCAATGCGGAGTCCACTTGCCGGACCATGTCGTCGGTCGTCTTGACCGTCCAGACCAGGTGCGCCTCGGCACCCCACAGCAGGGCCATCTGCCGCTGGACCTGCTCGACCGGCGTGAAGACCAGGATGCGCTGGCTCGGTTGCAGGCGGGACAACCGTCGCGCGGTGTCGCCCGTCTGGGTGAACGCCACGAGCGCCACCGCGCCGAGCGCGTCGCCGATGTCCTTGGCTGCCTTGACGATTGCGCCGCCGGGTGTGCGCGGATTGTGCTTCAGCCCGGTCACCTGCGTGCCGGACGCCTCGACGGACGTGATGATGCGGCTCATCGTGGCGACCGCCTGCACGGGGTACTTGCCCACGCTGGTTTCGCCAGACAGCATCACCGCGTCCGCGCCGTCGATAACGGCGTTCGCCACGTCCGATGCCTCGGCGCGCGTCGGCCGCGAGTGCGTGATCATCGACTCGAGCATCTGCGTCGCGACGATGACCGGCTTGGCGTTGTCCCGGCAGACCTGGATGGCCTGCTTCTGCACGACCGGGACCTGCTCGAGCGGCATCTCCACCCCGAGGTCACCGCGCGCAACCATGACACCGTCGAAGGCAAGCACGATGTCCTGCAACCGCTCGACGGCTTCGGGCTTCTCGATCTTCGCGATCACCGGACGCCGGATCCCGACCTCGTCCATGATCCGGTGCACAAGTTTCACGTCGTCGGGGCTGCGGACGAACGACAGCGCGATGTAGTCCGCCCCCAGCCTCAGCGCGAACTCGAGATCCTCGGCATCCTTGTCGGACATGGCCGGAACGCTCACGTTCACGCCGGGCAGCGAGAGTCCCTTGTTGTTGCTGACCATCCCGCCCTCGGTGACGTCACAGACGACGTCGGTACCGTTCTCGACCTCCACCGCGATCAGCGCGACATTTCCGTCGTCGACGAGCAGCTTGTCCCCCGGCCGCACGTCGTCGGCGAGCTGCTTGTACGTCGTGGACACGCGATCGTGGGTGCCCTCGCAGTCCTCGACCGTGATCCGCACCCGATCACCGGTCGCCCACTCGACCGGCCCGTCGGCGAAGCGCCCCAGGCGGATCTTCGGACCCTGCAGGTCGGCGAGCACCGCGACGTTGCGCCCGGCCGCCGTTGCCGCCTGACGCACCTCGTGGAAGCGCCGGCCGTGCTCGGCATGCGCGCCGTGACTGAAGTTCAGCCGGGCAACATCCATGCCCGCCTCGACCAGCGCCCGGCAGCGCTCCGGGCTGTCGGTAGCGGGTCCGAGCGTGCAGACGATCTTCGCGCGACGTATCACGTCTCAAGCCTAGGGGTTACTGGTTGGTCACCGGGTTAACGCGGTCTGTCCGACGGCGTCCACCGCCGATACGGTGCACGACATGACGGACACGACCCCGGCAGAACCGCAGTACGCGCTCGTGCTGAGCGAGGCGGAGCTGCAGCGGTACCGGATGATGGCCGAGGCCGCCCGCGCCGACGAGGCCGACCTCTGGCAGCTGGCCGGCATCCGTCCCAGCGCGCGCGTGGCCGACGTGGGCACCGGTCCCGGAGCCATGCTGACCGCACTGGCCGGGGCGGTGGGCGACGGCGGTTCGGTGGCCGCGGTCGACGCCGACCCCGACGCGGTGGCCGCGGCCTCGGCGCTCGTCGGGGCCGCCGGGCTGGGAAACGTCACGGTCCGGGCGGGGCAGGCCGACGCGACCGGCCTCGAGCCCGCGTCCTTCGACGCCGTGATGGTGCGCCACGTCCTCGCGCACAACGGCGGGCGCGAGCAGGCGATCGTCGATCACCTCGCTCAGTTGCTCCGGCCGGGCGG
>JAODNL010000053.1 GCA_025465405.1 Pseudonocardiales bacterium
ACAACTTCGTCGACAGCCATATCGCTCTTCTCCAGTGAGATTTCGTCAATGCTCATTAGCTGCCCCTCGAGGTCTTCGATCTGGCCAGACATTCGGCTGAAATAGCGTCCATGGTCATTCCTCCGCCCGAAAGCGTGTTCACCACATTTCCTTCCGCGACAATCGCGACGGAAGTGCAAAGCGTGGCGAGCTCCTCGTAGTCCGAGCTGGCGACGAGCACCGTCGAGCCCAGCTGCGCCAGCTGGCGAACGAATCCCCAGATGTCATGCCGCGCCCGGACATCGACGCCTTGCGTCGGCTCGTGCAACAGCAGGATTCTCGGCTGGTTCTGCAGCCATTTGGCCAGCACGACCTTCTGCTGGTTCCCGCCGGAAAGCGTCCCTAGCGGCGCTTTGCGATTGTCCGGCTTGATGGAGTAATCGGTGACGAGCTTGTCGCTGGCGCGGGCGATGGCCTTCGGCCGGAGAGTGCCGCCCCGGAAGTACTTCGACAGCAGGGGGAGGCTCAGATTCTCTTCGATCGAGACGGTGACGGCCACGCCCTGGCGCAGCCGGTCCGCCGGCACCAGGCCGATACCTAGATCCATTGCCTTGCGGGGCGTCAGTGACTTGATGTCCAGCGTCCTGCCCTCGATGAAGAGCGACCCGGTGGCGCCGACCGACGCCCCGAACGCGGCGTACAGGATCTCTTCGTAGCCACTGCCGGCTAGTCCGGTCAGGCCCACGATCGCCCCCGGAGCCAGATCGAGCGAGAGGTTGCGCAGCGTCTTGGTCGAGAGCGCGTCGAAATAGGACGTTGACCGCTGGGCGGGGACAGGCGCCACCATGTCCGCCGTCGAGGACTCCCGGCTCCACTCAGCGCCGACGATCAGATCGACCAGCTCGGCCTCGGTGGCGTCATGGGTAGCGCGATTGCCGACCACTCGCGAGTCACGCAGGATCGTGACCTGGTCCGTGTGGTCGAGCAGTTCGTCCATCCGATGGGTCACCAACAACACGCCCGCGCCATCGGCGACGATGCGGTCCAACAACGAGAACATCGCGCCGACCTCGAGACGAGGGAGGTACACCGTGGGCTCGTCGAGGACGACGAGGTTGCGCTGGGACTCCTCGGTCGCGTCTGCGACGGGAGCTACGGCCCGGACGATCGCCACCTGGGCCCGCTCCAGCGGCGACAGCTTCTCCAGCGGGGACCGCGGGTTCACCCCGATCTGGTACTCGCTCAGCAGCTGCTCGGCGTCGGAGAACAGCTTGCCCCACCTGATGTGCTGGGCCCTGCCGAGGGCGAACTTCGACAGGAACAGATTCTCGGCCACCGAGATCGACGGCACGAGGCCGAGGTTCTGATGGACGAACCTGAACCCGAGCCGTTCCGCGTCGACGGGCTTGAGCGGGAGACCGACCTCCCGCCCCTGCACCGTCATCGCACCCTCGTCCGGCCCGACCACGCCGGCAAGCACTTTGATCAAGGTGCTCTTGCCCGATCCGTTCTGTCCGAGCAGGCCATGGATCTGGCCCGCCTTGATCTCGATCGACACGCTATCGAGAGCCGTGGTGACGCCATAACGCTTGGTCACACCGGACATGGAAACGAGCGCAGGCGTGGTCGAGCCTTCGAGTGACGTTGCCATGACTAGCTCGCGACTCCCCACAGCGTGGCCCAGCCGGTGGCGTACGCAGTTCCGAAGCCCTGCTGGTACGGCGTCCCGCCGGCCTCGGCGATGTTCGTCTTGTCGAAGATGCGCAACGGGTTCGACTCCGCCACCGGGGCCATGCCGGCGAGCAGGCGGAAACCCTGGTCCATGTTGGCGTAGGCGGTCCACTCGACCGGTTCCGCGACGTCGGCCGCGACGGCACTCTTCGAGTTCGCCACCTCAGCGAGCCCGGGTGTCGTGCCGTTGTAGCTCAGCACCTTGATGCCGGAGCTGCGATTGCTGACCTGCATCGAAGCCAGGGTGCCGGGTATCAGCAGGTCGAACTGCGGGTTGATGTACTTGATCGACGGGTCCTGCGAAAGGGCCGTCGACACCGCGGTGATCGCACCGTTGCTGATGTCCGTCAGTGCGAGCTTGACGACCTTCACCTTGCACTTCGGGCAGTTGGTCGCGTACTCGTCCTTCGCGCCCTTGAGCATCGCGTCAGCCGCGTTCAGTCCCTGCAAGGCAACGATCAAGACGTCGGCCTTACCAGCGGAGTCATTGATGGCCCAGTCCGCGGCGAGCTTGCCACCCTCGGAGAACGGCGCCTTCACGACCGCGTCGAGGTTTGTGCAGCCCACGCAGGACGGCGGGTTCGAGTCGCTGATGTCGTTCTCGTGCGAGCTGTACACGGGAATGCCGGCCGCCTTCGCGGCCTGCAGCTGCGGACTGAGCTGCCGGGGGTCAGGCGAGGACTCCAGGAAGATGAGGTCGGGCTTCGCGGCGATCGCCGCGTTCATGCCCTTGACCCAGTCTGCGACAGCACCCTGGTTCGGGTAGAACTTCAGCGTCACTCCGACGAGATCGGCGGCCTTCTTCTCGGCCGCCTCCAGCTGGGTCTCGTATGTCGACTCCGAGATCGGGATGACGAAGATCGTCTTGCCCTTGAGCTTGTTCGCGTCTATGGGCGGGCCGGGCGCCGTCCAGGTCGGGACGCCGCGGGCGGCCGCGACGGCCTTGGTGGCGGCGGCCGTGCCGCCGCTGGCGGCACCCGAGGACGAAGCGCCCGTG
>JAODNL010000058.1 GCA_025465405.1 Pseudonocardiales bacterium
GGCGGCCAGCAGCGCGACGGGCATCGTCTGCGCCGCGTCCGTTACGACCGGCAGGGCCTGAAGCGGGGCACCCCGTCCGGTGAGCATGGGGGTCAATGCGGTGGCGATTGCAGCGGCGATCGACATCGCGCCCGCAATCAGCCCCATCCGCATTGCCGGGTTGAGCCGTCCCTCGCCGTCCGCCTGGCGCACCCGGGCCGCGACGAGCAGGGCGCCACACACGGCTACCAGGACCAGCGGCAGGGCCGCAGCGGTGTCGCGCAACCAAGCAACCAGGCCTACCGGGACCGGCGTTGCGGCACTCGTCGATCGTGCGTGCAACTCGGCCAGCCACAGACAGGCGGCTGCGGACCCGGGCACACTTAGGCCGATCACCTCACGCGGACTTACTGACTGAGCCACGTGGGGGTTATCAACATGTGCCATGGCAATACCTCGCTTTACGTTCATGCACTAACCATGTGTATGCGCCGGGCCGGGTGTGGCCGGGATGATCTTGCCGAGATCGATGACGACGGGTGCCCGGCGATCGGGGTCGTGGAAGACGAGAGACATCGAGGCGTCGGCCGCCGGCAGGGTGAAGTCGAGGTGCCCCTCGATGCCCGCGTCGGGCAGCATTCGACCATCGGGCAGATCCCCCGCCGTCGGAAGCAGGACCGTCGCCTTACCCTTGCTCGTCGCCCGCAGCTCGAATTGGCGCACCGAGTAGGTCAATGGATCCTTGCTGCGGTTGGTGAGGGCCACCGCGACCTGGATCTGTTGCTTGCCGTCGCCCACGAGGCCGGAGACGCCGTGGGTCGCTCCGGCCAGCGCCCGGTGGGTGACCCCGTCGACAGTGCGGACGAACTCGACAGCCACTACCCCGAAGCTGGTCGGGACGTCGTCGCCGATGACGAAATTCGTCGTTTTGTGATAGGACGCCGCCGGCAGCAGTGTTCGCAGGCTGAGCAGCACGCCGAGCACGACGGCCGCGCTCGCCGTTGCCACGACGAGCCAGCCCTTGCGCACTGGGCGCAGCTCAGGACGTGCGTGCACACTGACCATCAAGATCCCTTCCCCCCTGGTCCCGGTGGGACCTTATGAATCGGGCGTAAATCAATCGTCAAATCGCGATGTTCGAGGCGTGCGTAAAGCGCACGTCAATAGCAATTCGGCGCACACTTACCGGGACGTCTTCGGAACACGTGACCGCCGACGGGGGGAACGGCGGCGGCCACGTGGTTCGCGGGGCGGTCAGCAACCCTCCTGTGCTCGCGCTGCGGTCTAAGGAAGGATGTGTGCCGCCGTTGGCGAGGCCGGGCAGGCACTGGCCGCGTCGTTGACGTAGGTCAGCGTCGCTGTGCTCGCTCCGAGGGCCTTGCTGCCGTTGAACATCTGCACTGTGTAGGTGCCGGCTGGCTGTGAGGTCGGCGCGGTGGAGATGCTGAACGACGACGCTGTCGCATTCTTGCTCGCGATCGACCCCCCCTTCGAGCCGGTGGACACCGGGTCGCTCAGGCTCGCGAACGGGTTACCCGGGTAGAGCAGCAGCTGTCCCGACTGGGACACCGGGGTCGTCCAGGTGGCACTGATCTGGCCGCCGCCGTGGGTCGTGAACTGGACCCAGTAGGTTTGTCCGCTTGCCAGTGACGGCGCGCTCAGCGTCAGACTGCAGGTGTGCGCGGCGGCTGGCGGTGGGGCGCTGCCGGGCAGCGGCACCGGGGTGACTCCGGTCCGGTCCCAGGCTATGAACGGGGCGACCCACGCATGTCCACGACCGCCGCGAGCGCCGGCGAAAGCGTCCTCGGTGAGGTAGACGTTGCCGTCGGTGTCGGTCATCAAGCCCTGTGCGAACCGGAAATTGGCTTGCCCGCCAGGCGGGTTGGCCGGGTCGACCGGCCGGGTGCACGTCGTGGTGCAGTAGACCGTGGCTTCAGCGGTGCCGGCCGCGGGCATCGTGCCCTGGGTGGCGTAGATCCGCGAAGTGTTGGTGGCCACGTCGTACTGGTAGAGGGTGCCGCTGGCCGCTCCTGGCGAGATCGCGGCGTACACCAGACCTGCCGCGGAGTGCGCGGGATTGGCGTCCACCCCGATGGAGGAGCCGAAGATGAAACCGAACTGGCCGATGTTCAGTGGCGTGGTGCCACACACCTGCCCGGCGACCGGGCACCTGGAGATGCCCTTCACCACGGTGAAGCCCTGGTTCTCGGGCAGGTAGAGATCGTCACCGATCATGCCCATGGATCCGTTGATGCCCTTGCCGGCACTGCCCGCTTTCTGTTCCGTGGTCATCGCGACCACGTCGACGGTCTGTACCCGGGGATCATCCTGCGGGTTGTTGATCCGGCGGATGAACCCGTCCAGCAGGCCGCCCATGTACAGCGCTTGAGTGCAGCTGGCCGGCGCGCCGGGCTTGCATGGGCCGAGGGCCAGAGCGTTGGCCTTGTCGCCGCCCAAGCCCGCGTTCGGGGCCATGATCACAGCCGAGCCCGCCATGAGCGCTCCGGCGCCCTTGTCACCACTGGGGTCGAAAGTGAACCGGACGATGCCAGGGCTCAGGTGGTCGTTCTGCGCCACGTACAGGTAGTGCAGGTTGGTGGTTCCGCTCACAACGGACGGGTCGTAGACCGTCTGACCGCCTGAACCAAGCACGGTACCGTCATCACAGGACGCCGAGTTGTACGCATGCAGGCCGGGCGCGGCGGCAACAACATCCATCCGGCACAGGCCTTGCGAATGATCAGCGGCCCAGATATGCCCGCCGTCATCACTGGGGATCAGGGTGGTCCCACCCTTGGGCGCGGTCAAGCCGTACGCATACAGCGACGGAGTCGCGGAGCTTGGCGGCGGCGGCTGTGAGCACGGCGCGGCGGCACTGCCGTTGCAATCTGCCGGGGCGACACCGTTCACGCCGGAGATCTTGAAAATGTGTCCCTTGTTCAGCGGCGGGTTGACCAGGATCGCGAACGTCGGGTCGTCACCGATAAATAGGTCACCGTTGTGCGGATTGATCGTCAGACCTAACACGAAGGTGAAGGTGGAGACCATCTCTCCGGGATTGAGCAGCGAGTCATATGAGGAGACCGAGCTCGATACGACGTCCTGCTGACCGCTGGCGAAGTTATATCGGAGCACGGTCGCCCGCCCGTTGCGGGGCGAATCGGCGACGTAGAGGAACCGGCCGTTACCGCTGGCGTCGTTCTGCACCGCCATGCCCTGCGGGAAGTTGGTGGTGATCCCGCCGAACACCGTCGCGGCGCATCCACCGGTCTGGTTAGCCGGGGGATTTATCACAGTCGGGTCGGATGATCCCTCCGACGGGGAGCAGGTGGCCACATCGGTCAACAGCGAGACACCGTTGCCACCGAGCTCGTCGATGTAGAGGTCATCGGTACCGCCGGCATTGTGGATGACGCCGATTCCGAAACGGACGCCCTTGCGCTTGTCGGTGGTCTTGGAAATCGTTTCGATCGATTGCGATGCCGGGGCCTTGTCGACATTGTTGATGCGCTCGACCTTCTTGGAGCGTTCGAAGCCCAGGTATAGCGCTGTGCAGTTCGGCTGGCTCGCAGTGGCCGCCCCGGGCGAGTGGTCGCACGGTCCGAGCGCGACCGAGGAGTTCTTGTAGTTGCCGACCGAGTCCGCGAAGAAGCCGACGGTGTTCAAACCGCCGAGTAGAACCCCACTGGCCGGGACCATCGCGCCCTTGCCCGAGTCCGCAGTCGGGTCGTAGGTGATTCGCACCGGGCCGCCGCTCTTGGATGACATGTCGGCGGCGTAGACGAAGTAGCTGCCATCGGCGTTCGGCGCCCCGACGGTGACCTGGGTCGGCTTCTTGGCCTGCACGTCGCAGGTGCCGACATTGTCGCTGAACCCGCCGGGTGCGGAGGCGTCGGCGTCGACGCGACACAGCCCGATACCGCTGGCATCCCATAGATGCCCCCCGTCGCCGGATTCCAGCCACACGCCGTTGAACGGGAATGTCACGCCGGAATCGAACGCGCCGCCGGTCGCCGCGTGCGCGTTCGAGCCCGAGATGGCGGCCGCCGCGACTGCGGACAGGAGTACCACTGCCACCCTGGCCGTCCGCTTGCGCAACACAGGCCGGAAAGGCTGTGGCCCCGCCCAAAGGGATGAGAACTCAATACGCATGACGCGCCTCCATCGGTGTCGCGTAGCGCCCACGAGAACATCGGCTACGTGGGATGGGCGCCACGATGCAGCCTCACGCCCCGACCTTGGGAATGCCTTGCGCAGCGCTGATCTGACCAGCGACGCCACGGCGACCAGCATCTTCCGCAGCCCCGGCGGATCTTCACCGCGCGGCACCGATCGGCAGTCGTCGCCAGCAAATTTCGGCCGTCCGCTCGATACAGCCCGGGCGCCCATCCCGCCGCACCGCGGATCGGATCCGAGCCGGATCCGACCAATATTGGGGGTGCTACGCCTGCGGAGGTTGGCCGTCGTCCGTGAGCGTCAGCGCGACCGACCGACGAGGTCGGCACTCGCGATGGGTAGGTCGAGCTCGACCGTGCTTCCGCCCGCGCTACCAGAGTGAGCCCGCATCGCGCCGCCCAGATCAGCGGCGGCGTCGCGGAGCAGTTGCAGACCGATGTGCCCTTCGGCGTGCCGGTCGGTGCCGGTCGCGGGCAGGCCTATCCCGTCGTCGGAAATCCGGAGCCGCACGACCGATGCGTCGCCGGTGAGGCGCAGCGTCGCGTGGCTGGCGCGGGAGTGTTTGGCAATGTTGGCCAGACACTCACGGGCACAGCGGTACAGGGTAGCGGCGACCTCGGGGCTGGGTTCGTGTTCGAGCGTGACCGCGACGTCGACCTCGATCTGGGTCTTCGCGCGCAACCCGCCGGCGAGGCTGTCCATCGCCGAATGCAGACCGTCAGCGGTGAGGTCCGGTGGATAGATGTCGATCATGAGCGACCGCAACGACCCCACCGACTTGATGAGCAAGCCGCCGACCATCTCGACCAGGTAGTGCGAGCGCCGCCCGATATCGGGCGGAAGTGTGTTAGCAAGCGCATCCATGGCGTAGCTCGCGCCGGCCAGGTCCTGGACCACCCCGTCATGCAGGTCGCGCGCGAGATTGCGGCGTTCCCGACCGGACGCGGTGAGGGCACGGTTCAGCAGCCGGCTGCGCTCCTGTTGGGCCCGGCCAACTCTGCGCACCAACCAGACCGACACCGGCAGCTGGGCGATCACCAGGCTGAGCAACGCCAGCAGCGCGAACGGCACGAGCTGGGCTCGTAATTGGGCTTCGGCGGCTTTCACGCGGGCGTCTGTGGAATACATCTCGAATGCGAGTTTCTCGCCGTCGCCGAGGGTCAACGGGATGTAAACCTCGACCAGCCGGTGGTACAGAGGTTTTTCGGTGACGTTCTCTGGGTCACTGAGGTTCGAGACGTCAACGGTATTCTGCTGCTGATCGATCGACGCGGCGACATCCGCGCGTAGCGGGAACTTTGCGCCGATTGCGGCGACGTCATCGGAGTAAACGACGGTGCCGTCGCGCTTCCACACCTTCACCCGAACCAGCGAGCCGTCCCTGTTACGGATGCTGACCGCATCGTTGAGACGGTCGATTGCAGCGCGGTCACCCCGCATGGCCGCGGGCAGCAGCGGCGCGAAAACAGTGGTCCCGACGACCTGGGCACTGCGCAGTGCCTCTGCGAGAGCCTGTTTGCGTGCGATCCTGACGGCGACGATCGAAGTGCCCGTGGCTACCACCGCGAACGCCAGCAGGGCGGTCACTACGAGGGCGATGACCGAGCGCCGCGACGTCCCGTCATATCTTCGGAGCCACGCCCGGATTACACGGGCCCTATCGATCATCGCTCGTAGTGATGAGACCCAGACGCTGGGCCTTCAGCACCGCCTCGAGCTGCGAGCGAACTGCGAGCTTCGTGTGAACGGCCTTTACGTACCCACGACAGGTGTTCACGGTGATGCCCAGGACACGGGCGATCTCGCTGGGCGCGGCGCCTTTTCCCATCAGGACCAGCACATCCAACTCGCGGGCAGTGAGGTTGTCGACCTGGGTCCTCCGCTGCGTGGCCGGTTGCGGGGCCGGCGTGAACAGGGTGGGCCCGACGAGCATCGAGCCGTTCTCGGCACTCCGAAGCACCGCGACCATCTCTTTGAGCGAACCGGACTTGGCAGCGAACGCGCTGGCGCCGGCCTGCGCGGCCTGGGCGACCCAGCTCGGATCGCAGTGTGCCGACACGACTACGACCACGGTCTCTGGCAGGACATCGCGGATCCGACGAGCGGCGGCCAGGCCACTGTCAGGGCCGAGATCGATGTCCATCACGACAATGTCCGGCCGAGTGCGGACCGCAATCTCCAGCGCCGCAGCCGCACCGGCCGCAGTACCGACGCATTCAAATCCGGCCTCGGTTTCCAGGGCGATCGCCAACAGGTCGGCGAAAGTGTGGTGATCATCGACGACGAGCACCCGGATTGTCGCGGTGTTGCGGGGTCCCTGGCGGTCGAGTTGAGCTAGTTCCACAGTTTCGTCTCCCGGTCGTGGGTCAGCACTGCGTCACTGTCCAGGCGCGCCATTCCCACGAGGATGTGGGATCAGTGCGATCCGACAGCGTGCGTAACCGTAATCAGCTCCGCGCAAACAAACGTAAAACCCGACGGGCCCGCACCGGCCCGGTGTTCAGGCAGACTGAGCGAGCGGCTCGTCGTACAAGACCTGGACGTACAGCTGTTGCAGCGCGCTGCACGGAGCGATCCCGAGTTCCCGCTCGAGGAGGCTGCGCACGGTATTGAAGCTCCGCAACGCATCCGAGCGGTGCCCATCCAGCCATTGAGTCTCGATGACGAGTTGCCAGCCCTGCTCGTCGAGTGGGTTCAAGTCACGAGCTGATTGCCCATGTCGCGCGGCTGTCGAGATGTCGCCTGACTGCAGTGCGAGCCTGCCGGCCTCCACCGCGGCGCGGCACACCCGCAACTGATAGCGCTCACGAACCTCGAGCACCCATGCAACGTTGCGCTCGCCGGCCATCACCTCACCACCAGCGACCTGTAGCGCGCTCGTCAACGCCGTCAGTCTTTGGGCGGCACCCCTCGCCGCCCCGCCTTCGGCGAGCATCGCGTCGAATCGGTGCAGGTCGACTCGAACACGCGACGGGTCGAGCATGTAGCCGCGCTCGCGAGTGAGCACGGCGGATGGCTCGCCTGGATGCAACCTAGCCAACCCGCGCCGAAGCACGGATACGTAGCCCTCGAGCGTGGATACCCAACTCGCGGGCGGATTGCCCTGCCAGAGCGAGTCGGCCATCCGTTCTTTGGACAATGGGTAGCGGCCCAAATTGGTCGCCAGCAAGAGCAGGACATGGCGAGGCTTGATGCCCTCAAAGTCCTTCGCCATCAACTGCTGGTCGGCGGCGGACACACTTGGGTGGCCGAAGAGCTGGATATCGATCATGGTCGCCCCGCGCGCTGGATCGAATCGTGAACCCCCACAGCATCTGCTGCGTCGCGGAGCTGTCACAGCCGCAGGAAGGGGGGAGGCGGACCCCTAAAGATGAGGGTGCCGTCAGGCGACGAAGGCCGCCGCCCGCACCGCCCGGACCACCTCGGCGGTGCCGACACCCTTGAACACGCAGGAGACAGCGCCGACCTCGAGCGCTTCATTCGCTCGGCGGCCGTGCGCTGCGGAGGTCAGGATGACCACTCGGACGGTGGGGTTGTCAGCCAGGATCTGGCGCGTTGCTTCTACGCCGTCTATCCCCGGCATCGAGAGATCCATCAGCACCACGTCCGGTCGCGTGCTAGCAGCTACGTCGCACGCCTCTAGTCCGTCGACGCACCTGGCGATGACGTCAATGTCAGCGGCAGCGCACAGCGCTGAACTGACCATGTCCCGAATCACTTCGTGGTCATCGACTACCAGCACACGGATCACACTCAGCAACTGTCTCGTCATCACGATGCGCGGATGGGTGGATCTCCATGCGACGGAGATACACCTACCATCGCTGGTCCACCGGTACGGCACCAGCCCAATTCTGGGGTGTCGTAAGAAGACCCCGGGCTGCGTAAAGGCGGACGGGTCCCGAAGGTCTACGAGCGGGCGGACGCCGACATCCGGATCAGTTCCACGACCCCGCACACCGACGACAGCATGCTCCTCGAGGGGCGACAGTTCGGCGGGGTTCGTCGCAAATGATCGGTAATGCACGGCCGCCAGCCGACGGCGAAGTGCGGGCCCGCGTCGCCTCATGATGGCTCGGGGTCATGGAGAGCCGGCCGGTGACCCGTGGCACGCGAACGGTTGGATCTGGCGCCGCGGCGGCCGCTGGGCGAGGCTGGATGGGTGGGCATGCGGCCAGGCGTCTCGGATTCGCCCGAGTGGGTAGCGGCCGTCGTGGGCGAGGAAGGCACCGAAGAGGCGCTTGCGAACGGTGTCGCGCCGTGGTGGCTCCTGCAGACACGACGACAACGCCAGCTTGCGGTGCCGGTGCTTGTCTTGGCAGTGGGAGGCGCCATTGCCGGAATCGTCGCCGCACACCCCGCCGGGCGCCGCGCTGCCCCGGCCGTGCCACCGTCCGTCGTCGCCGGGTCCGCCTCGGTGCCGCGGATGGACCCGAACCTCCCGCCGCAATGCGCGCACGAGATTGCCTGCATCTCCGCTGACGCCGTGCCGCACGCGACGAGTGAAGCGATTTCGGAATTCCTTGCCGGTGCGTACGAGCGCGTGACGTACACGGTGATCCAGACCGACACGAATCGGCTGATCTACCGCGCGGTGAACGCCACGTCGGGAAACATCGAACTGCTGGTCATCATCACAAAGCCCCGTGTCGCCCCGCCGGCGGCGACCGAGACGATCGACGGGTCGCCAGGCGCCGCGATTCGATACGTCCATCGGCAGGTGGGGCATTACCAAGTGCAGGTCCAATACACGGGACCGCCGGGCAGAACACCTGCCGTCGAGTTGGCTGTGCGCCTGTCGCAGGATCCGCGCCTGCTCGAGGTGGACTGACTCGTCACGCGGCCGCTATCAGACGCCGACGATGGCACCTCCGTCTCATAACTAACCGCCGGCTCCTTCAGGAATGACACAGATGTGAATTCAGGCCGTCACGCGACACCGGGGCTGTCGGCTCGGCGTCGGGTACTAGGTCGATCGTCGTATGGCGGGTTGGACCAGCGATGCGGGACAAACGTAGAAGACAACTACGTACCCAAGGAGCGCATCATGAAGCGTGCACTGATCATCTGTGCGGCAGCCGTCGCCGCGGGCGGCCTGGCTGCGGCGCCGGCTGTTGCCGGTCTGGCCGGGAACTCCTCGTCCAACCACCAGGCGCCCGTCCGGATACCGAGCCAGGCGCCGCAACTGCTCGACGATCACGGAACGGACCGACTGTTGGTCACGACCACAACCGCCACGCCGACTCGGTCGCTGCATGTGGAACCGGGTGACGATCACGGCGGCGCCACCAGGACGCCGGAGCCGGGTGACGACCGTGGCGGCGCGACCAGTGAGCCGGAACCCGGTGACGACCTCGGCGGCGCCACCAGCAGTGAGCCGGAACCCGGTGACGACCGCGGCGGCGCGACCAGGACGCCCGAACCGGGCGACGACCGTGGCGGCGCCACCAGCAGTGAGCCAGAACCCGGTGACGACCACGGCGGCGCCACCAGGACGCCGGAGCCCGGCGACGACCATGGCGGGCGCGGCGGCAGCCATGGATGACCACCGGCGATGACGTCGCCGGTTGAGGTAGGCGCCGCGGAGAGTACCCCCCCACTCTCTGCGGCGCCGGCCCATATGCGGGAAGATCAGGCGGATTGCTGTACAGCAAGGGGCTAGACGAGGTCGCGCAGATGACCGCCTGGCCGGCGGTACTACGCGGCGCGCCGCCGCATTGCCATCCGTCATCGACGGCAACGTGCCTCTAACCTCGTGCTGTGGGTCAGCGCGACTTCGCCTTCTCGCCAGCAGAGACGGGTCTTGCCCGGCAGGCCGCCGCCGGAGTTGCGGTCGATGTCGGGTTCTCGAGCGAGCAGTTGATCGCGCGGCCTTGGCATGGTCGTACGTTTCGCGGGAGCGCCTTGCGCGCGATTGTCCTGTCGTGGCCGCAAGATGGCGACCCACGGGGTGTGAGACTGATGGGAGCCCGTATCAGTGGCTGCCTCGACCTCAGCTACGTCGACTTCGACCATCCCATCGAACTGGTCGACTGCCTCTTCGACTCCTCGATCGACTTGAGCTACGCGAAGCTTCGTACGATCGATCTCACACGTTCTTTGTTCACCGCGACAGAGTCACCAGTGATCCGGGCAGAGCAGCTGCAGACCAGTGGTGGCCTCACGCTCGCCGGCATGATCGCAGCCGCGGACGGCGATGACGGTGTCGTCGTGCTGCGTGGAGCACATATCGGTGGCCAACTCGATCTACGGAGCGCGACCCTGTCCAACGGCACCGGTCCGGTGCTTGCAGCAGACGGCTTCCAAGTCGACAGCGATGTATCGCTGGCTGACCTGCATGCGCGCGGCGCCCACACGGCTGACGAACACTCGCGTGACCGAGGCGTGATTCGCCTTCCTGGCGCCACGATCGCTGGCCAACTGGTGCTCGCGAATGCGAAGTTGACCAACGCGCAGGGGCGCGGACTACTGGCCGATGAAATCTCCGTCGCCCAAGACCTGTCGCTCGAGGCGCTGCAGTGCGAGGCAAACAGTCGATTCGCTGCCGTGTCACTTGCTGCCGCGAAGATCGGTGGACAGCTCGATCTGCACGAAGCGCGGTTGGTGAATGGCGGCGCGACCCACGTCGCCCTCAGCCTCGCCAGTGCCTCGGCCGGTGAGCTACATCTGGACGCAGAATCCTTCGCCCACAGCGCCGGAGGCGGCCCGCAAATGCTGATCGACGGGGCCACCTACGTCGGGCTGCCCTGCGACGGTCCCAACGACGTGGTTACTACGTGGTGCGACCTGCTCAGGTGGGCGACTCCGACCTACACCACGCAGCCCTACCAACAGCTGGCCTCCGCGCTCACGGCCGCAGGCCGACTCCAGGATGCGGGGCGCGCCCTCATGGCAGCCCAAGACGCTCGCCTGGCACGACTGCTCCAGCCCCAGCGAAGCGACCGACGGGCACGCCGCAACAGGCTGGCGCTGCTGCGGCTCGGAATGCACCTCCAGCGCATCGTCATCGGCTACGGCTACCGAACACGTCGCGCCTTCTGGGTGGTCGCCGCCGCCGCAGTACTCGCCGCCGCGCTCGGCGGCCTGGCCGCACACACGAAGGCCGGCGAGTCCTATGCGGCAAACCGGCCGGGATCCAACGGAAAACCAGCTCAGTCCTGCAGTTCGGTCGAACAGATCAGCCTCGGACTCACACTCGGCATCCCATTTATCTCCAACGCCACCGCCGGCGACTGCCACTACGACACCACGACACTCCGCGGCAGCGAATTCGCCATCGCCAACGCCGTCCTGCAGGCGATCGCCGGCGCCGCCGCGGTACTCGCAGTCGCCGGCTACACAGGCCTCGTACGGCAAAGCTAGACCTGGTGTGGCCCGTCCAAACGTGAGGCGTCCCATAGCGTGGCCGTCCGGTGCGCCCCTACGCTGTGCGGCGAGATCGGGGGAGAAAACATGCAGGATGTGCAGGACGGGAAGTCGGAGCGACGCGCGCTCCGCACATTGATGGCGGCTCGGGAACGGTGTCGGCTGCTGGAGTCCCGCGCCCAACTCGCACGGGCTCGTGCTGACGCGGCACGCGCCGACTACGAGCATCTGGCTGCCGCGCGCGAGGCGGCGAGGATGGGCGCATGACTGAACCGGAGGGCGACGAGTTCGACTCCTACCTGGGCCGACACCGCATCCCACCCGAAGACGAGCACATGGCCGACTTGACGGGGAGTGCAGCCAAAGTCAACACCTACGTAGTCCGCGCGGCTCGCGAGGGCGCCTGGTGGATGATTCGCGTCCCCGAGATCGACGGGCTGACGCAGGCACGCGAGTTCGACGAGGTCGAGGACACGGCCCGCTCGCTCATCGCCGTCACCCTCGACGCGCCGCCCGACTCCTTCGAGATGACCATCGAATCGGTATAGCGCAGGGCTCGCTGAGCGATGAACGGCCCCACCCCCAGGACGGGGTGGGGCCGTTCCCGTCGATATCAATCGGGGGGACGATATCGACATGCCCTGCTGCGAGGTTGGCGGCGGGGGTGTCACCTACCTCTAGGCGGGGCATGGTGATTGTCACCAGCTCGTTCGGATCGGTCAATTCGATCAACGGGCGCGCGGATTCTCGGGGATCCAGCCGACGACCGGGACGAGTCGATCTGTGACGTCCACCCGCTGGCTGCCAGACCGGGGGCCCCACGCCGGACAACGTCGCGAACCCACCGGGGGTCACGAGGTCCGAGTAGGTGATGCGCCGATCTGCCGGGTTTGCGCGGTGGTGGCGGTGGGCGGGAAGGGTCCGATGAATGGTGTTGTTGGCCGCACGTGTCGGGCGGTTTCAACCCTCGTCCGGGAAGGTGACTCCGAGCTGCGCGCGGACCTCGTCGAGCACATGCATGATACGTAATGTTTCGTCCAGCGGTAGCAGGTCGGACTCGGGTTTCCCGTCGGCGAAAAGCCGGGCGAACTCTGCGGCCTCGTACGCCAGCCCGTGCTGGCGGCTCGGCGTCTCCCAGCGGTCGATCTCGCGGTCGTCGGGGTCGAGCAGGCGCACGGTGTTCGGTTGGTAGAACCAGCCGTCGATTTCGAGGCGGGCCGCGGTGCCCGAGATCGATGCCGAGCACGGGGTCTTGGCGAGCATCGTCGAGGAGAGCGTGCCGATGGCGCCCTGCGGCCCGGTTACCGCGATCGTCTCGCTCGCATCGACGCCGGTCTCGGCGAGCGTTCCCGTCGCTTGGACCGCGGTGAACGCGCCGAGGGCCAGGTGCGCGAAGGAGATCGGGTAGATCGCTAGGTCGAGTAGCGCGCCGCCGGCGAGTGCGGGGTCGGCGAGGCGCTGTGGGCCGCCGGGGTACAGCAGCTGGCCGTGATCGGCTTCGACGGCCTTGACCTCGCCGAGCAGCTCGTCCTCGAGGCATCGGCGGACGACGTCGATGTGCGGGAGGAAGCGCGTCCACATCGCTTCGACAGCGAGCAGACCCTGTGCCCGGGCCGCCTCGATGACCGCTGTCGCCTCGACAGCGTTGCGGGTGAACGCTTTCTCCACCAGCACCGGTTTGCCGGCGCTCAGCGCCAGCAACGCGTGGTCGTGGTGTTCGGAGTGCGGGCTGGCGACGTAGATGGCGTCGATCCCACTGTCGGCGACCAGTGACTCGTAGCTGCCGTGGGCCCGCTCGACTCCGAACTCGGCCGCGAACGCCTGTGCCCGCTCGAGCGAGCGTGAGCCGACCGCCGCCACCCGCGACGCCGTCCTCGCGTGCAGCGCGGCGGCCCAATCGCGCGCGATGCCCCCGGGCGCAAGCACACCCCACCGGATGCCCGGAGCATCGACGGGATCGGGGATGCGTGAGGATGGCAGCGTCGTCATAGGGCCATCATGCCAAGGTGCCAACCTTCTCCAGCCAACTAGATGCCGGTCACCGACCGTCCGCACTGGGCGGTCGTGCTGACTGCCGCAGATCGTCGCGTTCGATCCGGCGACGCGGCCGGATTCGGCCCTCGCGAAGAACAGAAGCACCACGAAAGCGGATACGCGTACCCGAACGGTGGTCTTGAGGACGCGATGCCGCTGCGACTTCGCGGGCACAGTGTGCAAGATCGGGCCGCCGTCCAGTCATGTCGCGCGCAGGCGCGCTTAGCCTCGATACGCGCGGCTCAAACGTGACCCGCGGTGCAAGGTGTCGCGGGCAGATGAGTCGATCTGGGCCGTCGCCGTGTCTTTCTTCCCTGCCCCCGTCGGACCGTCCCACTTTGCGACTTTGCCGGGCCACGCCGCGCATTCTCGGCAAGCGAGCGCACGCCTGGTCGCGAGGTGGTGGCCGGCATTGGCGTCGACCATGATCTCGTCCGAGAGCGGATCGAAGCGACCTTCGGCTCGTGCCACGAGCAGCCGGGCTGGCCCGGTCGCAGTGCACCGCGACCACTGAGCCACGTTTCAATGGGTGTGGACGGCCGGTGTTTCGGTTGGCGCCCGTTGGCCGGCGCTGAAGTGTCCCGGAAGGTAGGTCAGTAGCGCGAACGCGGCGACGACGAGGGTGATCAGAGCGCCGGCGACGAGGGAGCCGCCTCGGCTTCTGCCGTGCGCGGCTCTGATGGGCAGCCCGGGTTCGCCGGCGAGGATCAATAGTGCTGCTGCGGCCGTCGCGAGTAGGGCGGCCCCCGACACGTCGATGTGCCGCAACGCATCTGATCGCCCGACATTCGGGCCGAACGGCAAGCCCGCCAACCAGGTGGTAAGGATCAGCACGATCGCGACCGCGACTGCCCGGCATGCTCGAGCTGACGGTCGTACGATCAGCATGGCGGCGAGCATTCCCTCAACGGCACCGATCGCCGTGAGCAGAATCCCTGATCCCAACCACTCCGCGAAGCGATCCTTGAGCGTGAGCGTGTTGCTGATCTCTGCCGCGAGCAGGCAAGCGATCGCGACAGCCCGCAGCGTCCAAGGCCAGCTGGGCAGCATCCACTCCTGGGGCCGTGACGTCTCGGAGAGGACCGTCGGTTGGTTCGTCATGCCGACTGCATGACCTCGAACTGAGTCATCATCATGTTGTCCTCGTGGGAGACGTTGTGGCAGTGGAACACGTAGATTCCGGTGAACGGACTGCTGAATTTCATGGCCACCCGCACGGTCTCGTTCGCCCCGAGGGAGACGGTGTCTTTCGGGCCGCGCTCGTGGGAACGCGGCGGCGCACCGTTGCGGTCGAGCACCAGATATTGCACCAGGTGCACGTGGATGGGATGCCGCCAGCCGCCGGACTTGTTCACGAACTCCCAGATCTCGGTACTGCCCTGCCTGGGCCTGGCATCGATGCGGGCTCCGTCGAACGGGTTGCCGTTAATGACCCACCGGTCGCTTTCGCGTTCGAACTCCCAGCGCCTGGTCACGCTGGCCGCCCTCGGGTCCACATCCAGCGGCGGAGCAAGATCGAACGGCACGCTGCTGGCGTCGATGGCATCAGCGACAACGTCAAAGCGCATCACCTCTGACACCTTGCGCGGGTCAACTTCGTCGCCGAATAGACCGGTGTCGGTGTTCTGCAGCACGATGCTGGTGCCGACGCGGTACTTGGCGAAGTCAATAATGATCGAATAGCGCTCGCCCGCCGCCATGGGCAGGCTGGCCACCTGAACGGGGTGCGGCATTAGCCCGCCGTCGGTCGCGATGACTGTGAACGCGTCGCCACTGCTCAGCCGCAGGTTGTAGAACCGGGCGTCGGAGCCGTTCAGCAGGCGGAAGCGGTACCTACGCCGTTCCACCTTCAGGAAAGGCTGGGGAGTGCCGTTGATGAGCAGCACGTCGCCGAGCACTCCCTGCCGCATGGGTAGGCCGTTGTCGGTTGGAAAGAACAGCGATCCGTCGGCGTTGAACGTCTTGTCCTGGATCAGGAGGGGTATGTCGAAGCGACCCCGTGGCAGCGGGAGCGTCCGCTCGTGCGCGTCGCTGATCAGGTAGAAACCGGCCAGACCCATGTAGACGTTTCGCGACGTGTGATCGACCGCATGGTCGTGGTACCACAGCGTGGTCGCCGGTTGCCAATTCGGGTAATGATGCTCGAGAAACCCGCCTGGCAGTACCAGGCTCAGCGGGTGACCGTCACTGCGCGCCTCGACGTCCAGGCCGTGCGGGTGCGCCGTCGTAAGGACGCCGCCAGGCAACCCGGTCGCGACTTGGGTCAGCGCGTTGTGTTGGGTCACCACGATCGCCCGACCAGATTCGACGGCAAGGGTCGGACCCGGATAGACCCCGTTATAGCCCCAAACGGTCGCAGTCCGACCGGGCAGGATCTCCTGCCGCCCGGTTTTCTGTACGATGTCGTAGAAGTCCATATTGTCCACAGTGCGCACTGGGCTGAGCACCGGTGGAACCCTGAGCGGCCGGCTATACGCGTCAAAGGAGGGGCTGTGCACATGTGGGCTGCCGGCACTCGCCGCCCGGATCCCCACCTCGATTGGTAGCGCCACGGCGCCCGCGCCGAGCAATCCGATCTTGAGTACGTCCCGTCGAGAAACGGCCATGACAAGCTCCAGACCCGGGGGTCCAGCCGGTCATGGGCTGAGCGAGCCCGCAGTACAAAGTGTGAGCGGCGCGGCGCAGGAAAGCACCCCCCAAAATGGGTCTGCGGGCGCGCGGCGTTCGGCGCTCATATCGGCGGTGCCCCGAAAGCCCCGTATGGACGGCTGGTTCTCAGGGCGATCAACGACGCCGCCGTACAGGACTTAGCCAGTCCGACCCGATCGACGTGAAGAATCTGCGGGGCCGCGTGACAACCGTGACCGCGCGGCTTATCGAAGAGACGGCACGCCACGCTGGTCACGCCGATTTCCTCCGTGAGGCGATCGACGGCGCAGTCGGCAAGTAGCATCCCGACAAGCGCCCTCCAGGAGGCTGCTTGCTCCACGCCATTGCTGGTCGCTTTCGGCGGATTGCTCTGCGTCCGCTCGCTGATCTCCCTGCGAGACGATCGGGAAGGGTCGAACCCGGCCGGGCGGCATAGCGCATAACGTGCTGCGTGGCCGGTAGGCTCCTGGTTTCCGGTGCCGGATCGGGTGTGCGGCGATGTCGTGGACGCTAGGAACCGGTTTGGTGAGGCCACATCACATGACGATGTGACCGGTTTGGTGATCTGGCCTTGTGTCGTCGTCTCGAGCGGTCGGGTTACAGCAGGCCCAGTTCGTCGGCGC
>JAODNL010000108.1 GCA_025465405.1 Pseudonocardiales bacterium
CGCAGTCACCGACGACAGGACGGTTGTGGCCGGCCTCGCGGATGTGGGTGATCTGGGCGGTACGGACAGCAGCGACGGCGGTGTCCCGCTCGGCCTCGGCCTCCTCGCATCGAGTCCGCAAGCGGTCCCGCACGCCTTCAAGGTCCCGCTTCTGGCCGTCGAGCCTGGAGTAGGCGCCCTCGGCCTTGCGAAGCCGGTCCAGGTAGTTGTCCCGCTCGTCTTGGCGCTCGTCCCGCTCGGCCTCCAGCTTCGCGGCGAACTTCCGCCAGAAGGTGCGCGACTCGGTGAGACTCGCCAGCTCGGCTCGTAGCCGCTCTACCTCGGCCTCTCGGTCGACAACCCGCCCCGCCCAGTGCGCCGCTTCGGCGCAGTACTGGTCACCGCGACGCTTCTGCTCATCCCGTTCGGCGACCGTGGCGGTGTGGTCCTCCCAGCGGACCGACATGGCGACCTGGGCGCGGTGCAGATTCCAGCTCGCTACCGTTTCGCCACACACGCAGTAGGTCAGGCCGTCCGATAGCCCGTCCGACCAGGAATCGGACTTCTCGCTGAGGAAGTGAGACCGCATCGCTTCGGCCATCCGTGCGGGCATGTCACCGGGATCACCAGCCAGAGCGGCCAGGACGGCGCTGACCATCGCCGGGACGTCGCCTCTGCATGCGGCACAGTAGGACAGGAAGTTGTGCCTGTCGTGCCGGTCCCACTTCGTGGTCGCCCTCGTGATGCTGTCGTCGGACATCACAAGCGTCGTGTTCAGCACCTCGGTGAGCCGCTCACGCAGGCCATCAGCGGTTACGGGTGCGGTGGTGGGCTCAGGCATCAGAGCGAGCCCTCCCCGTCAGGCGCAAAAGCGAGCTGCTGATGATCGGCACAGCAGTAGTCGCGCGGGCGGGCGGCGTCGGAACGCTCCGGATCGAACTCGTCACCGCAGAACACGCACTCGATCGGCTCGTCTGTCATCGCTTCGATCCCTTCGCGAGGTTGGCGCGCTGATTGTCGAGCTGGGCAAGCAGCTCAAGGCTCGGCAGCAGGATGGTGTTGCCGCAGGTGCGGCCGAACTCGGTGTGCTCGCACAGGTACCAGTCGCCACAGAACGCCTGCTCTTTGGTCCCAGAAGCCCGCAGTGCCATAGGGCCGTGCTTGACGCAGACGGGACGCTCAGCCTGTTCCACGGCCATCTCTTCTCCCTGCTAGTGGCTGCTTGCCGCACCATTAGGTGCATATGCACCATGATACACTGGTGCATATGCACCGCAACCCCGGAAGCCGAGTATCTGCATATGCACCCGGTAAGATCCAGCGGGTGCCCAACCAGCCGAAGACACCCAACCGCGTGATCCGAGTCGACGACGAACTCTGGACCGACTACGGACGCGCCTGCGAAGACGAGGGCCTCGTCCGGGCTGAGGACATGCGCGCCCATATGCAGCGGAAGGTCCGTGCCTGGAAGCGCCGCCGGACCACCGAACAGCGCGACGACGGCTGAGGTTCACCGCTCCTCGCCCTCGGTGGTGTCGTCCGGCGGTGTGCTCTCAGGTGCGGTGGGGTCAGGCATCGTCCGCTCCATCTCGCCAGCCGTCGGCGGGCGCGGCGCTCTGCGGCACCTGCGTGTAGTGGTCCCGCTGCCACGCCTCCACCTGCTCGCGGGCCGCGTCGATACCGCCCAGGTGACGTCGCGGCGAGCCGTTCTGCTCGCACAGCAGCCGGTAGTGCTCCAGTACGGCGGGCAGCAGGTCGTCCTGGGCGCGGAACACCACCACCGGCTCGTCCTCGCCGATCGTGGAGTGCTCCAGGGTGACGCGGCCGTACTTCAGGTCTTTGGGCATCGCTCAGCCCTCCTGTCCGCTAGTTGCCGACTCGTCCGATCCGGGGAACTCCCGATCGATCGTGTCGCGCACCCACTCGTCGCGGCGGGCATCACGCATGCCGGCGTCATGGCCGATCCGGTACACGTCGGTGAGTACCTGCCGGTACACGACCACCTGGTTGCTGGTGCTGCCGTTGGCCGCTTCGGCAAGTTTGAGCATGAAGCCCTGCATCTGATCGGGTGTCATGAGCCGCCCTTTCGCCGATAGTTTTTGTAATTTGGCTTGGCGCTTGAAATCGGCACCGAATTGCGGGGAGTCGTTCGGCTAAACCTCTCGCCATTCTACCGGATATCGTGAAACTCGCGGCCGTTTAAGAATGGCTAACGGAAAGCATGATTAAGCTGATTGCGGAATCCAGCTAGTCCCGCACCTACGGCAATGACAGGTGCGGGTCCTAGCGTGGATGGGTGTGGGCTGGTCGCAGCTCGGGCAGACCGGCTGGGCGAGCAGCAGCAGATCACTCACCCCGGGCCGCCACCGATGATCGCTGCGGTGACCGCGAGCCAGCCGACATGCCACGCCTGATCGATCGCATACGCGCCAGTGCCACACGGCGCTGCTTTGCCATCGCCCAGCTCGTAGAAGTCGCGTTTTCCTGCCCAGTCGAACCGGTCGACGAGTTTCGGGAGGATCCCGAGTTCGCGGCGGTCGGCGGCATAGTGGGAGACGGCGTTCACCGCGAGGCCTGCCATGACACGGCGGGCGTTGAGGCGTTCCCCAGCCGCGACACACCCGAGGGCGAGGAAGAAGCCCTGTGTGCCTGTGAGTGTCGCTACGTGTTTGGCGCACGCCCGGCGGCCCTTCGCTCCAGGTTCGCCTTTGTCGCGGGCCTGGTTGTTGGTCTGCACGATGTGGTCGGCGACCTCGTGGCCGGCGTGAAGCATCGCGTAGACGCCGCCGAGTCGTCCGAGGCTCACGAGATCACCCTGTCCCGGTCGGCATCCCATCGGGTGCTGTGCTCGCGGACAGTCCCGTCGTCTTCGCGTTCGGTGGTCATCCGCCAACCTGCCGGGCTCTCCACGATCGCGAGGACCCGATAGGTGGCGTCGTTGTAGCCGTCGTAGTAGCAGCCACCCGGTCGTCGCGGGCCAATCGCTTCAGCGAACGCGCTCACGAGATCACCGCGCCAGCACGGTGTTGACGACCTTCAATGCCGCGTCAATAGCAACACGGTCGTCCCTGCCGCCGAGTGCCTGGTCGAACGCATTCGCTGCGTCCTCAATCGCGGTCCATGCCGGTGTGCCGACCGGGGCCCCGAAGTCCTGCGGCTGAGGCTCAGGTATGACGCCGGCCCGCCAGGCTTCGAGGGTCTTGCGGACGATGACGACGTGCTCGCGGTCGGCTTTGATGAGGGCGTCGTAGAAGGCCTGCTCCGCAGGCGTGGAGGTGGTCATGATTCAGCCCTCGTCCATGAGGCTGCAGTAGACCCAGTTGAGGCTGTCCCAGATCTCGTGGCCGCCCTGCTCGCGCCGAGGATCGAGCCCGGTCATCTGCCCGCACTCGCCGTACAGCCGCATGGCGTTGTCGGCGGGCAGGGCGATAGTCATTTCCGTGCCGCCTCGGGTGGCGTTCAGGGTGTTTACCTCGCCGACGATCCCCGTGATGACGGTGTATGCATCGTCGCGAACTACTGCGGTCAGCTCAGCGACTTCCTCTTCGTCGTCAAACCGGATGTTGGTGATGCGGAATTGGAGCTTGGCCATTTCAAGTCCTCTCAGGTGTGCTGGCGTTCCGTGAGGCGCCGGTACAAGACCGGCGCCAGGACGCAACGTCAG
>JAODNL010000115.1 GCA_025465405.1 Pseudonocardiales bacterium
ATCGTGCGCCGGCACCTGTTGGTGCCCGTCACCCGCGACTCGTGCCTGTTCGCCTGGCTGGTCGTCTCCGAGGTCTCGGGTCGGCTGACGAACGACGAGGCGTGGCTGGCCTGTCGCACCGCGCTCCACGTGGCCGGCGAGTACGCCGTCCAACGGCGGGTCGCGAGTGCGTCCTGGAACGCGCGCGCGGCCCTCGCACGCCAGCTTGTGCGGGGCTCGAACCGCGATGAAGACCTGACGGCCGCCGCCGACTACCTGGGGGTCCAGGTCGACGCTGACCGGGTACTGGTTTACCTGGCCGACGCCGACGTCGACGAACCTCGCGACGAACAGGAGGTCTCCGAGCTCGTGGCTCGCGAGATGGGCGTCGAGGTTCTGGGCACCCGGGGTCGTGAGGGCACGCTCCTCTTGGTCGAGGCGCCCGACGAGAACGCGCACGTCCCGGTCGTGCAGCACGTCAAGCGGGTCATGCGGCGCGTCGTGACCGAGCTCGGTGACCCGAACGCGATAGTCGGTGTCTCCGCGGTGACCCGCGCCGACTCGCTGCAACGCTCCTACCGGGAGACCCGCGAAGTCGTTCTATGCGTCGACCGGTTCGCCCGCGGCGGTGACCGGGTCATCGCCGTCGACGACCTGGGGCCGGCGCGGCTGCTGGTCGCCAACGGTGACGTCGGTGCGGTGCGGCGCTATGTCGACGACGTGCTGGGCGCCCTGCTGGGCGACGTACCGGGCAGCTCTGACCTGCTCCGCACGCTCCAGTGCTTCTTCGACGCCGGTCGCTCGGTGCGCGAGTCGTCGGCACGGCTGGGCATCCACGAGAACACCGTCCGGCTGCGCCTGGCCAAGATCCACGACCTCACCGGTCTCGACGTGGCCAGCAACTCCAACGACCAGCTGAGCGGGCAGACCGCCCTGCTGGTGCTCCGGCTGGAGGGTCATCCGGCGATCCCGCCGTTCGACGACAAGGACGGGATCGACCACGGCGAGGAGCACACCGCTTGATCCTTCGCGATCTCGTGGGGACGGCCTGGTCGCCGTGGTCTCCTCTAGCGCGAAGACCGACGTGGCCGTCGCCTGCGGCGCGCACGTGGTGCTCTGCACCGACGGGGACTGGCTCACCGAGGTCCGCAACCTCACGGACGACCTCGGCGTGCGCGGGGATCCGGCGTGAGGTGCTCGTGCACTGTGTCGATCCACAGCGGGGTGATCGGCTCGCGCCGCCATCTGGTACGGCGAGGCCTACGTTGACGTCGTGGCATCACGTCGAGAGTTCGCGGACAAGGTCGTCGTCATCACGGGAGCGGGTGGCGGCATCGGAAGCGCGACGGCCCGGCGGTTCGCCGCTGAGGGGGCGGTCCTGGTCCTGGTGGACCGGGAGGTCGAACCTCTGACCGCTCTCGCGCAGGACATCGGTGGTCACCCTCACCCGCTGGACCTCCGGAACGAGTCGGCCATCGACGCGTTCATCGACCGGGTCGTCGCCGACCACGGGAGGATCGACGTCCTGATCAACATCGCGGGCGTCTTCGTGGGCACCGAGGGGAGGGTCGAGGACAGCTCCCGCAAGACGTGGGATCTCAGCCTCGACGTGAACCTCCGCGCGACCAGCCACCTGACCGCCCGGGCCCTGCCGCACCTCGTCGGCTCCGGCTCCGGCGCGGTGGTGATGACGTCCTCCGCCCAGGCGCGGGCCGCAGACGTCGGCTGGTCGTCGTACGGGATTGCCAAGGCCGGGGTCGAGGCGCTCGCCCGCTACGTCGCGACGCAGTACGGGCCGCAGGGCGTGCGCTGCAACTGCGTGGCCCCCGGTGTCACCGCGACCCCGCGGGCGATGGAGCGCTTCCCCGAGGACCGCGCCGCAGCCGTGCGCGCCAACACGCCCTTGCGCCGTTTCGGCCGTCCGGACGAGCTGGCCGAGGCCTACCTGTTCCTGGCCTCCGAACGCGCATCGTTCATCACGGGGCAGGTGCTCCCCGTGGACGGGGGGATGATGGTGCATCTGCCGACTACGTGACGGCCACCTGGTCCTCGGCGGAAACCACGTTCCCATCCAGAGTGAATTCAAACTCTGGAGAACGAACTCCACAAGCTGCGAAGAGCCCAACTCGCCCGTCGGCAGTCCGCCGAGGTCGACCTCATCACACCTAACGTGTTAGACGCGTCGGCGGTCCGCGGCGAACACACGGCTAGAGCAGCAGCACGCCGCCGTCCACCGGGATACCCACGCCCGTGACGTACGCCGACGCGGCGCTGGCCAGGAAGGTCACCGTGCTGGCGATCTCGACCGGGTCGCCCAGGCGACCGATCGGGACCCGCGCGTCGATGAGCTTCCGCTGGTAGTTCAGGCTGTAGTTCGCGGTGGCTTCGGTGAGGAAGACGCCCGGCAGTATCGCGTTGACCCGAATGCCTTTCGCACCCCACTGGGCAGCGAGGTCGCGGGTCAGGCCGAGCACGGCGGCCTTGGCGGAGCTGTAGCCGGCGGCGGGCATCCTGGCGGTAGTGACTGCCATGATCGAGGATAGGTTGACAACCGAACTGCCCGACGGCATCACGCGCCCGGCGGCCTGGGCCATCCAGTACGAGCCGAACAGGTTGACGTCGACGACGTTGCGGAAGTGCTCGGGCGGGTCTTCGGTGGCTGGGATGTACGCACCCCCGATCCCGGCGTTGTTGACCAGGATGTCGCAGCCACCGAGCTCGGAGACGGCGGCGGTGACCAGCCGGTCGCAGTCCTCGACGTTCGTCACGTCGGTCTTCACGGCGACGCATCGCCGACCGAGCCTCGCGACAAGGCCGCGCGTGTCCTCGAGCATCTCGACGCGCCGGGCACCGATCGCCAGGTCCGCGCCGGCCGCGGCCAGACCCTGAGCGATCGCGACCCCCAGGCCACTCGAAGCCCCGGTCACTACCGCCACCTTGCCGTCCAGCCGGAACCGGTCGCGCCAGCTCCCCTCGTCGTAGGCCATGACCTGGTTCTACTCCCGGTCCTGCCGTGGTGCGTCCCTCGGGCCGGCCGCTGCTGTCGGTCTCTCCAGCGGGACGGTCGGGAGCCGTTGCCTGCTCCCGGCCTCGAGCCCACAGTGGCGGAGTGCCGTCACGCGAGATCACCGGCGACGACGTCGCTGAGCGTGCGACCACGGTGGCCCGGCGGTGCTGGCCTGCCGCCGAGGTCTGCGACGTTCGCCGCCTCGAGGGAGGCGTCTCGAGCCTGACGTACGCCGCTCGGCTGGCGACCGGTGACGGTGTGCGCGACGTGGTGCTCAAGATCGCGCCGCCCGGCCTCGAGCCGGTCCGCAACCGGGACGTGCTCCGGCAGGCGCGGGTGCTCGACCGGCTGGCGGGTCTCGACGGATTCCCGGTCCCGGCCGTGCTGGTGCGCGACGCCGGCGACCCGCCCGACGTACCCCCGATGTTCGTGATGGAGCTTCGCCCCGGACAAGCCTACGAGCCGCTTGTCGATGTCTCCGACCACCCGCCGACTGCCGAGGAGGTCGTCGTCCGCGAGCACGCGCTGGCCCGATTGCAGTCCAGGACGGCGGAGGACCTGGGGGTGATTGATGAGCCGGTTGCGCCGGTGGCGGAGGAGCTGCAGAGGTGGCGCCGGCTGCTCGCGACGGTGGACCCCGACATCGCGGTCGGCCGCGAGCGGCTCGCGCAACGCCTCGCCGAGCAGGTGCCGGCCGGCATCGCGGTGCATGGCGACTACCGGGCCGCGAACGTGCTCTTCGTCGGACCCGAGCTCGAGGCGGTAATCGACTGGGAGATCTGGTCGGTGGGCGACCCGCGCCCCGACCTGGCCTGGCTGCTGATGCACACCAACCCTTCCCACGTCTTCCACCGCGACCGGTCGCCGGCGGACGTCGAGGCGGGCCGGCTGATGCCGACGGCCGACGAGCTGCTGACCACCTACCTCCAGGCCCGGGCCGGGCTCGGGGCGATCGACACCGACC
Organism: Pseudonocardiales bacterium; assembly: GCA_025465405.1. Taxonomy (GTDB): domain Bacteria; phylum Actinomycetota; class Actinomycetes; order Mycobacteriales; family Jatrophihabitantaceae; genus RYN-117. The sequence continues at coordinate 3,951 of JAODNL010000115.1, forward strand.
TCGCTGACGTGACCACCGACCTGGCCTGGTTCCTCGCTGTCGGCCACTACAAGCTGGCCGCGACGATCGCGGTCATCTGGAAGCGGGAGCGCAAGCGGAGCGAACCGGATCTCAAGCTCGGCGTCGCGGCCGCGCGGTTGGACCGGGTGCTCGCCGCAGCTCACGCCGCACTGGATCAGCTGGGCTGACGGACCGCCAACACGACCTTGCCCACCGCGGACCGGTCCTCAAGCGTGGCGAGCGCATCGGCGGCCTTCTCCATCGGGTACGTGGCACCGATGGCCGGGTGCAGGCGGCCCTCGTCGAGCAGCCGCTGCACGCCGTCGCTGACCCGTGCCAACGTGCCCGGGCGCTCGGTCTCCATCACGTCCATGGTGATGCCGGTCAGGGTCAGGTTGCGCAGCAGCAGCCGGTTGACCTTTACCTCGGGGATGCTGCCGCCGGCAAAGCCGACCACGACACCGCGACCGCCGATACGCAGCGCCCTCATCAGGTCCAGGAACAGCTCTGCGCCGACCTGGTCGACGAAGACCTCCACGCCGCGCCCACCGGTCAGCTCGCGGACCCGGCCGAGCCAGGGACCGTCGGTGCCGTCGGTGCGCACGACGTGGGTCGCGCCTGCGGTGGTGGCCATCTCTGCCTTGGCCGCGGACGAGACCAATCCGATCGTGTCCACCCCAAAGGCCGGACCGAGGTCGAGCAGGCCGGTCCCGACCCCGCCGGCCGCGCCTGACACCATCACCGTCTCACCCAGCTGGGCGCCGGACCGGTCGAGGGCTTACAAGGCGGTCGCGTAGTTCATTTACACGCCCGCGCCCTCGATGTACGACATGGAG
>JAODNL010000117.1 GCA_025465405.1 Pseudonocardiales bacterium
ACGCCCTTCAGCGCCGATGTCAGGATCAAGGACTTCTCGTCGGCCGGTGCCGACTGGTACTGGTCGGAGTCGACACCGATCGCGAGCTTGCCCGCTGCCTTGGCGGCATCGAACAGGCCGCTACCCGAGCCACCCGCGGCGTGGTAGACGACATCCGCCCCGGCGTCGTATTGACCCTTGGCAGTGATCTTCGCCTTGCCCGGGTCGTTGAAGCCAGTGAAGTCCGGCGCCACGCTGAGGTACGCGACCTGCACCTTGATCGCCGGGTTGACCGCCTTGACGCCAGCGGCATAACCGGCCTGGAACTTCTCGATCAGCCCGGTGCCCTTGACGCCGCCGATGAAGCCGACGTTCTTGGTCTTGGTCGCCAACGCTGCGGCGACACCGACGAGGAACGAGCTCTGCTCCTCATGGAAGAGCAGACCCTCGACATTGGGCGACTTGACCTGGTTGTCGTCGATGATCGCGAAGTGGATGCTCGGGAACTTCGGCGCGACGGCCTTCAACGCTGCCTCGTAGGCGAACCCGACCGCGATGATCGGGTTGTAGCCCGCGTTGGCCAGCAACTCCAGCCGACTCTGCTTCTGCTGGTCGCTCTCGCCCTGGACGGCGGACAGTTCCTTCGGCTGGATGTTGAGGACGGTCTTGGCCTTCTCGAGGCCGGCTGCGGCCAGGTCGTTGAACGACTTGTCGCCGCGACCGCCGACGTCGTATGCGAGGCCGACCTTGACCGACTTCTTCGGGGCGCTGGTGGTTGTTCCGGCTCCGCCGGCGCTGGTCGTGCTGCCGCTGCCGCTCTTCTTGCTGCTGCTGCAGGCGGCGAGCACCATCGCGGCGCTGACCGCCAGAATCCCTAGCTTCATCCCACGCGAAATGCGCAAGACAGTCTCCCCTCTGTCTATCCGGGCCGGTGCCCTTCTCGACGCACCTTAGAACGTGGCGGAAGCCCGTGATGTCGGCGTTACGGTAGCCCGCCGCGGCGCCCGGCGCGGCCCGCGGTCGCGGGTTGTCACCTGATCGTTGTTCCGGGCCCCGCGGGTGGTCACGGACCCATTACCCGCACCAACGCGGCGCCGGATGTCTGGCAAGTCCTGACGTTGCGTCCTCGGACACTCGAGCGGGCGACGGGCCCGCTGCCGGCGCCGCCCGGGTGTCCGAATAGTCACACGCCGCGGAACTACGGCCGGCTTACGCGTCCGACTAGCATTTTCTAGGCGCGTAGGTGTCGTCCCGCCACCGGCTGACCCAGGCCGACCGAGGCTGACGACGCCCCGCGCGCCCGCCGCCCTCGCGGCGTCGCGCAGAACGTCGCCGGATCGGGCGGCGTGCCGTGGCCGGCACCAGGTGCCGGGCCGAGCCCTGGAGGAGACCGACAGGTGTCGAGCGTCGCACCGAGCGCACCGACGAATGCGAAGAAACGGCCCGCCGGCACGCTCTACCGCGGCCGCGAGGGCATGTGGTCCTGGGTAGCCCACCGGATCACGGGTGTCCTGACCTTCTTCTTCCTCTTCGCGCACGTGCTCGACACGGCGCTGGTGCGGGTCTCGCCGGAGTCCTACGACAAGGTCATCGACACGTACAAGAACCCGTTCGTCAACCTCATGGAGATCGGTCTCGTCGGCGCGGTGCTGTACCACGCCCTCAACGGCCTGCGGATCATCGCCGTCGACTTCTGGAGCAAGGGCGCCCGCTACCAGCGCCAGCTGCTGTGGGCGATCGTGTTCGTCTGGGTGGTCGTGATGGTCCCGGGCGCGTTCTTCATGCTCAAGCACTCGTTCGACGTCATGTTCGGAAGCAAGTGATGGCGACGTCGATGCACTCGCCGATCCCTCCGGTGATCGAGGCCCCGCGCTCGGCGCCGGGTCGACCGCGACGCGGCCGCACCAACACCGAGCTCTATGCGTGGCTGTTCATGCGGGTTTCCGGCATCGTGCTCGTAGTTCTCGTCCTCGGGCACCTGTTCATCATGAACATCCTCGACGGCGGCGTGCAGCGCATCAACTTCGCGTTCGTCGCCGGCCGGTGGGCGTCGCCGTTCTGGCAGGTCTGGGACCTGTTGATGCTGTGGCTGGCGATGCTGCACGGCACGAACGGGCTGCGCACGATCATCAACGACTACACCCGCCGCGACGGAACCCGGCTCGCGCTCAAGGGCCTTCTCTACACCGCAACGACGATCACGATCGCGCTGGGCACGCTGGTGATCTTCACGTTCGATCCCAAGATTTAAGGCGGATTTGCCTCGTGTCTCAAGTGCATCACCACAAATACGACGTCGTCATCGTCGGTGCCGGTGGTGCCGGTATGCGCGCCGCGTTGGAGTCGTCCTCGCGGGTACGCACAGCGGTGCTGACCAAGCTCTACCCGACCCGGTCGCACACCGGCGCGGCGCAGGGCGGCATGTGTGCGGCCCTGGCCAACGTCGAGGAGGACAACTGGGAGTGGCACACCTTCGACACGATCAAGGGTGGTGACTACCTGGTCGACCAGGACGCCGCCGAGGTCATGTGCAAGGAGGCCATCGACGCGGTGATCGATCTGGAGAAGATGGGCCTGCCGTTCAACCGGACACCCGAGGGCAAGATCGATCAGCGTCGCTTCGGCGGCCACACGCGAAACCACGGCGAGGCCGCCGTGCGGCGGTCCTGCTTCGCGGCGGACCGCACCGGACACATGATCCTGCAGACGCTGTACCAGAACTGCGTGAAGCAGGGCGTCGAGTTCTTCAACGAGTTCTACGTCCTCGACCTGCTCATGACCGACGGGCGGGCATCGGGCGCGGTGGCCTACGAGCTGGCCACCGGTGACATCCACGTCTTCGCCGCCAAGGCCGTCGTGCTGGCCACCGGCGGGTTCGGCAAGGTCTTCAAGACCACGTCCAACGCACACACGCTCACCGGCGACGGTATGGGCATCGTGTGGCGCACGGGCTTGCCGCTCGAGGACATGGAGTTCTTCCAGTTCCACCCGACCGGTCTGGCGGGGCTGGGCATCCTGCTGTCCGAAGCCGCACGCGGTGAGGGCGGAATCCTCCGCAACGCCTCCGGCGAGCGGTTCATGGAGCGCTACGCCCCGACGATCAAAGACCTGGCGCCGCGGGACATCGTGGCCCGCTCGATGGCCAACGAGGTACGCGAAGGCCGCGGCGCCGGACCGCACAAGGACTACGTGCTGCTGGACCTGACGCACCTCCCGCGCGAGCAGATCGACGCCAAGCTGCCCGACATCACCGAGTTCGCCCGCACGTACCTAGGCGTCGAGCCTTACACGGAGCCGGTGCCCGTCTACCCGACGGCGCACTATGCAATGGGCGGTGTGCCGACCAACATCCGCGCCGAGGTGCTGCGCAACAACACCGACGTCGTGCCCGGCCTGTATGCCGCCGGCGAGGTCGCGTGCGTATCGGTGCACGGGTCGAACCGGCTGGGCACGAACTCCTTGCTGGACATCAACGTATTCGGCCGGCGCGCCGGTATCGCAGCCGCGGAGTTCGTGTCGGGGGCCTCCCATCCCGAATTGCCCGAAGCGCCCGAGACGGGGGTGCTCGGCATGGTGTCGTCGCTGCTCGAGTCGACCGGCGGCGAGCGCGTCGCGGCGATCCGTACCGAGCTGCAGAACACGATGGACCGCAACGCGCAGGTGTACCGCACCGACGAGTCGCTGAAGCAGGCCGAGGAGGACATCGCGGCCCTGAAGCAGCGCTACGCGAACGTCGCGATCAGCGACAAGGGCAAGCGGTTCAACTCCGACCTGCTCGAAGCGATCGAGCTCGGGTTCCTGCTCGATCTCGCCGAGATCCTGGTCGTCGGCGCGCGGGCGCGCAACGAGTCGCGCGGTGGCCACTTCCGGGAGGACTACCCGAACCGCGACGACGTCAACTTCATGCGCCACACGATGGCTTACCGAGGCGCGGACGGCAGCATCCAGCTCGACTACAAGCCGGTCGTGATGACCCGTTACCAACCGATGGAGCGCAAGTACTGATGACTGCTGTAGCCGTGCCGCAGACGCGGACGATCACGGTGCGGATCCGGCGGTTCAATCCCGAGGTCGACGCCGAGCCGCACTGGGAGGCCTACGACGTTCCCGCGCTGCCCACTGACCGGGTGTTGAACCTGCTGCACCACATCAAGTGGGAGCTCGACGGCTCGCTGACGTTCCGCCGCTCGTGCGCGCACGGCGTGTGCGGCTCGGACGCGATGCGCATCAACGGCGTCAACCGGCTGGCCTGCAAGGTCCTGATGAAGGACATGCCCGACAAGCTCACCATCGAGCCGATCAAGGGCCTACCGGTCGAGAAAGACCTCGTCGTCGACATGGAG
>JAODNL010000118.1 GCA_025465405.1 Pseudonocardiales bacterium
GCCTGACTACCCGGCCTATTCGGCCGACGGCTCGTCGTGCGCGCTGGCCGCACCGTCGTCGAGCCCGTCCTCGTCCACCGCGGCGCGCGGGGCACTGGAGTCCTTCTGCCGCCGGATGGTGACCTTGCCCGACTCCAAATCGATGCGCTTGCCGCCGGAACTGTCGCCGACTTCCTCGCGGGTCGACTGCAGACGCCGCTTCTCCTCATCCATGTGCCGCTTGGCAGGGTTGAAGAGGGTGTCGAGACCCCACTGCGTCATAGCCTCAAGGTTACGTCCTAGGGACAACCCCTGGCGGCCGATGGCCGGCCGCCTCCTCCCGGCCGGTGGCACGGAACCTCGTCGAGCCGTTGGCACGGTGGCCCGCGTGCTCGTAGCCTCGAGGCATGCTGTTCTCCCGCGCGAAGACCGAGATCGTGACACCGGACCGCGCGCTGCGCGGGCGCCCGGACTACGAGTTCTCCGTTCCGGACACGCACTATGTCTCCGGGCGGCCCATCCACCCGCCGTTCCCGGACGGTCTGCAGACCGCGGTGTTCGGTCTCGGCTGCTTCTGGGGGGCCGAGGAGATCTTCTGGCAGACGCCAGGGGTGTGGACCACCGCCGTCGGTTACGCGGGCGGAGTCACCGAGCATCCGACCTACGAGGAGGTCTGCTCGGGGCTGACCGGACACACCGAGGCGGTCCTGGTCGTGTTCGACCCGGCGCAGGTCAGCTTCGCCAAGCTGCTCGAGATCTTTTTCGAGGTCCACGACCCCACGCAGGGCATGCGCCAGGGCAACGACATCGGCACCCAGTACCGCTCGGCGATCTACTACACCGACGACGCCCAGCGCCAGGTGGCCGAGGCCGCGACAGCCGCCGTCACCCGGCAGCTGAGCGAGGCCGGTTACGACCCGGCGACGACCGAGATCGCCCCGGCCGGCGCGTTCTTCTACGCCGAGGGCGACCACCAGCAGTACCTCGCCAAGAATCCGAACGGTTACCGCTGCCACAGCAGCACCGGGCTGAGCTTCCCGGTCGAGTCGTTCGCCCTGCCGCCGGCGTAGCCGCGCGATCGCCCGCGACGGCCCGCGGGTACGTAGGCTGGCCGCGTGCCTGAGTTGCCGGAGGTCGAGGCTCTCGCGTCGTTCCTGCGCGAGCGAGCCGTAGGCCGTTCGGTTGTGCGCGCGGATGTCGCCGCCTTCAGCGCGGTGAAGACGTTCGACCCGCCGCTGTCGGCACTCGGCGGCGCGGAGGTCACGGGAGCGGCCCGACACGGCAAGTTCCTCGACCTCGACATATCGGGACTGCACCTCATCACACACCTGGCGCGCGGGGGATGGCTGCACTGGCGCGACTCGCTTCCGCCGGCACCGCCGAAGCCCGGCCGCGGGCCACTGGCCTTCCGGCTGCACCTTGCTCCGGAGTTCCTGGACGGTCCGGTCAGCGGCTTCGATCTCACCGAGGCAGGCACGCAGAAGCGGCTGGCCGTGTACCTCGTGCGGGACCCGCAGGAGGTTCCGGGGATAGCGCGGCTGGGTCCGGATGCGCTCGCGGTCACCGAGACCGAACTGGCGACGCTGCTCGCCGACCAACGTGCCCAGATCAAGCGGGCATTGACCGACCAGACGGTGCTGGCCGGCGTGGGCAACGCCTACTCCGACGAGATCCTGCACACCGCGCACCTGTCGCCGTTCAAGCTGGCGGCGAACCTCACCGACGACGAGCTCGCGCGTCTGCACGCCGCGATGCAGGCCGTGCTGACCGATGCCGTCAGCCGTTCCGTCGGGCAGAAGGCGGCGACGCTCAAGGGCGAGAAGCGCAGCGGGATGCAGGTGCACGGCCGGACCGGACTGCCGTGCCCGGTATGTGGTGACACGGTGCGCGAGGTGTCCTTTGCCGATCGCTCTTTCCAGTACTGCCCGACCTGCCAGACCGAGGGCCGCGAGCTGGCCGATCGACGGCTGTCCAAGTTGCTGAAATAAGCTGGCGATCGTGTCCGACTTCGACGTGCCGACCGTGACCGTGGACCGGCTGCCTGACGGGGCCGTCCTGCTCGACTGCCGCGAGGACGACGAGTGGGCGGCCGGACACATCGACGGCGCCGTCCACGTCCCGATGAACGAGATCCCGCAGCGCCTTTCCTCCGAGCCCGGTCAGCTCACTCCGGACGCGAAGATCGTGGTCGTGTGCAAGGTCGGCAGCCGCTCCGCGCACGTCGCCGCCTGGCTGAACCAGAACGGGTTCGACGCGGTCAACCTCTCCGGCGGGATGCTCGCGTGGGCGACGTCCGGTCGGTCGATGACCAGCACCGGCGGCGGTCCGCCGCACGTCGCCTGAGATCTCGCCGGCTCGCCGTCACGCATAGTTCACCTGAGCGCGTAACCATGGACTGGTGAGGCCTCTCGCCCAGCTCGGAGCGCGAAAGCACCGTGTCGCCGTCGAGCCGCCGGACCGGCCGATGGTGGTCGCCCACCGCGGCGCGTCCTCGTCCATCGCCGAGCACACCCTCGGCGCGTACGTCACCGCGATCGAGTCGGGTGCCGACGCGCTCGAGTGCGACGTGCGGCTGACCAAGGACGGCCACCTGGTGTGTGTGCACGACCGCACCGTGAACCGGACATCCGACGGCAGCGGCGTGGTGAGCGACCTCGACCTGAGCGGGCTGAACTCGTTGAATTTCTCCTCCTGGCACAGCGAGCTGCCCAGCTCCGCGGACGAGTTGCTCAACGACACGCACTACCTGTCCGGAGTCGCGCCCGACCGCGTCGAGCGCGGCGGGGGCGTATTGACCCTCGAGATGCTGCTCGGCCTGGTGCGGGACGCGAGCACTCCCGTGCGGCTTCTCGTCGAAACCAAGCATCCGACGCGCTACCAAGGGCTGGTCGAGAAGGAGCTCGTCGACCTGCTGGCGCGCTTCGGCTGGGCCCGCCGCGCCGCGACGCCGACGCTGCGCCAGCCGGCGGACATGGACAACCGGGTGGTCGTGATGAGCTTCGCGCCCACGGCGATCCGGCGCGTGAAGCTGCTCGCGCCGGACATCCCGACCGTGTTGCTGCTCGACCGGCTGCTCCCGGTCCGTCGCGACGGAATGCTGCCGACGGGTGTGCCGATCGCCGGTCCCGGGCTGCACGTGTTGCGCGCCGAGCCGGAGTACGTCGCGCGGGCCCACGCGCGGGGGCATCGGGTCTATGTGTGGACGGTCGACGAGCCGGACGACGTCGCCTTCGTGCGCGAGCTGGGAGTCGACACCATCATCACGAACCGGCCGGCAGACGTCATCGCTCAGATCGGCCGGTGACCCGCGTCGCGAGTTGTTACGCCCGAGCATGCTGGGGGAACAACGGGGTATCAGGTGATTCATGTGCGACGCGATGTCGTCAGCTCCAGAGAAGTCCGGGGTGGTGGGTGTGGGCGTGCTGCTCGTGCGGCACGAGCCGGCGAGCGCTTCCGTCGTCCGCCACCGCATCGCGGACGAACTGATCGAGATCGGCATTTCGGGCGAAGCCATCGACCGCGTGGTCCTGGTCGCGAGTGAGCTGGTCGGTAATGCGATCCAGCACGCCCGGCCCTCGGCCGCGGCTGTGATCGAGGTGAGCTGGGACGTCGACGGCCCGGGCGTGATCGTGCGCGTGTCCGATCCCAGCGACGAGAGCCCGCGGCCGCGGCAGGCGGCGGAGGACGAACCGGCCGGCCGGGGCCTGACGATCGTCGCCGCGATGTCCGACGACTGGGGCTACCAGCGATCTGGGCGCGGCAAGCAGGTCTGGGCCCGAGTACCCGTTCGTACGTCCTCGGTCATCCAGTGACGCGGGTCAGCCGGGAAGGCCCCGCATCACCCGCAGCGCCACGGACAGCGTCGCGAGATCGACGGTGTCACGCTGCAACGCTTCCCGAACCGTTCCTTGAGCGCGCTCGACCCGCTCGGAGTTCTCGGCCATCCAGGCCGCCATCCGCTGCTCGCCGCTGAGCGAGTCATCGGTGGTGCGTAAGACCGCCGACGTCATCGACGACAGTGCCGCGTAGACGTCGTGCCGTACGGCGGCCCGGGCCAGCGTGGACCAGCGATCGTCGCGCGGCAGCTGGGTGATCGCCGTCAGCAGGTCGTCGACGCAGAACTGCTCGGACAGCGCGAAGTGCAGTTCGGCGATCTCGGCCGACGAGTGCTCGCTGGCATTGGCGATCTCGACGACGTCCAGCAGCAGGAACGCGTTCAACAGCTCGCCGAGCCGCAGCGCCAGCGCGCGCGGCAGCCCGATCCCCACCAGCCGATCGACCTCGCGAAAGAGGTTCTCCAGCTCCGCACCGCGGAGCAGACCCGTGATTCGCGAGCTCATCTCCCGGACCGTCGGCTGGAACCGCAGGATCTCCGTCGTGACGTCGTTGATCGGGAACCGCACATCGACGAACCAGCGGGTGGCCCGGTCGATCAAGCGGCGGATCTCCTGGTATCCGGCGTGCTGCGCGTCCGTGGGAACAGCGTTGTCGAGTGCCTCGATGTCGGCCCACAGGTCCGCCAGGTCGAACACCTCGCGCGTGATCGCGTACCCGCGGGTTATCTGCGGGACCTCGGCGCCGGTCTCTTCCATCGCGCGGTGCACGAACGTCGTGCCACTGCGGTTGATCATGTCGTTGACGACGGCATCCGTGATGATCTCGCGGTGCAGCGGGTGGTGGGGCAGGTCCTCCCCGAACCGCTCCGCGATCGCCGGCGGGAAGTACCCGGCGAGTACCCGTCGGAACCACGGCTCGTCCGGCAGCGTGGAGTCGTCGATCTGCTGCTTCAAGGTGATCTTCGAGTACGCGAGCAGTACCGCGTTCTCCGGCGACAGGAGTCCCAGGCCCTCCGCCTCGCGCTGGTGAAGTTCCTTGTCCGAGGGCAGGAACTCGAGCTCGCGATCCAGTGCGCCCGCCTTCTCCAATGCGCGGATGAACCGCTGGTGCACCGTGACGAGAGCTGGGCTCAGCCGGCGGGCCATCGCCAACAGCACGTTCTGCTCGTAGTTGTCGCGAAGGACATGCCTGGCGACGTCGTCGGTTACCGCCGCGAGCAGTTCGTTGCGCTCGTCGCGGGTGATCTCGCCAGAGGCCACTGTCCGGTCGAGCAGGATCTTGATGTTGACCTCGTGGTCGGACGTGTCCACGCCCGCCGAGTTGTCGATCGCATCTGTGTTGATCCGCCCGCCGTTGTGAGCGAACTCGACGCGCCCGAGCTGGGTGAAGCCCAGGTTCCCGCCCTCGCCGACCACCCGGCAACGCAGCTCGGCGCCATTGACGCGCACCGCGTCGTTCGCCTTGTCACCGACTGCGCCCTGCGATTCGGTCGACGCCTTCACGTAGGTACCGATCCCGCCGTTCCACAACAGGTCGACCGGCGCGACGAGGATCGCGCGGATCAGCTCCGTGGGCATGAGCTTCTGCCCGGCGGAGATGCCGAGCGCCGCGGCGATCGGCGGCGTGATCGGGATCGACTTGAGCGTGCGCGGGAACACACCACCGCCCTCGGAGATCAGCGATCTGTCGTAATCAGCCCACGTCGAGCGCGGCAGTTCGAAAAGGCGGCGCCGCTCCGAATAGGACGTTGCCGGGTCCGGGTCGGGATCCAGGAAGATGTGCCGGTGGTCGAAGGCGGCGACGAGCCTGATGTGCTCGGACAGCAGCATGCCGTTGCCGAAGACGTCGCCGGACATGTCCCCGACGCCCACGACCGTGAAGTCCTGGGTCTGGGTGTCGTGGCCGAACTCGCGAAAGTGATACTTCACCGACTCCCACGCACCGCGCGCGGTGATGCCCATCGCCTTGTGGTCATAGCCCACCGACCCGCCGGACGCGAACGCGTCGCCGAGCCAGAACCCGTACTCCGCCGATATGCCGTTCGCGATGTCGCTGAACGTGGCCGTGCCCTTGTCCGCGGCCACGACCAGGTACGGGTCGTCGGCGTCGTAGCGGCGCGTCTGAGGCGGCGGGACGACATGCTGCCCGGCCTCGTCGGTGACGTAGTTGTCCGTCAGGTCGAGCAGGCAGGAGATGAAGGTGCGGTAGCAGGCGACCCCTTCGGCCAACCAGGCTTCTCGCGCGGCCGCCGGATCGGGCAATCGCTTCGCGACGAACCCGCCCTTGGCACCGGTCGGGACGATCACCGCGTTCTTGACCATCTGTGCCTTCACCAGGCCGAGGACCTCGGTGCGGAAGTCTTCGCGGCGATCCGACCAGCGCAAGCCACCGCGCGCCACGGCACCGAAGCGCAGGTGCACACCCTCGATGCGCGGCGAGTACACCCAGATCTCGAAGCGAGGACGCGGTTCCGGCAAGTCCGCGATCAGCCGCGGGTCGAGCTTCACCGCGAATGCCGAGCGCCGGTTGCCGTCGGCGTCCGTCCGGTAGGCGTTCGTGCGCAGCGTCGCGTTCACAAGGGCGAGCAGCGAGCGCAGGATGCGGTCCTGATCCAGGCTGGTCACCTCGGCGAGCTGCGCCTCGATCCGATCGACGAGACTCACACCGCCGTCGGCAACGCTGACCGCGCCGTCGGCGAGCGGCGCCTCTCCTTCGCGCTCCGGGTCGAACCGCGACTCGAACAGCTCGACGAGCGCCGTCGCGATCGCGGCGTTGTCGACGAGAGCCTGCTCGATATACCCCTGGCTGAAGGTCGTGCCGGCCTGGCGCAGGTACTTCGCGTACGCCCGCAGGATATTGGCCTGCCACCACGTCATCTCGGTACGCACGACGAGCGCGTTGAAGCCGTCCTGTTCGATCTCCTCGCGCCAGAGCAGCCGCACGGCGTCGATGACGTGCTCCGAACGCCGTTCGTCGAAGTCGGTCCCGGGCGGCAGGCGCAGTCCGAAGTCGTAGATCCAGGTCTGCGTGCCTTCGGCGAGCTCGACCTCGTACGGTCGCTCGTCGAGCACCTCGATGCCCATCTGCGAGAAGATCGGCAGCGCCCGGGCGAGCGAGACGGACTGCCCGGTGCGGAACACCTTCAGGCGGCGATCGGCAGCGTCGCCCTCCTCGGGGACGTACAGGTCGAACGCCAGCCCGTTGTCGGCCGGCAACGCCTCCAGGCGGGACAGATCGCGCACCGCCGTGACCGCGGCGAAGTCCTCCTTGTAGGCCTCGGGCAGCGCGCGTTCGTATTTGCGCAGCAGACGCTCGGCGGCGTCCTCGCCGACCGCGAGCGTCAGCAGATCGGACAGGTCGTCGGTCCAACGACGGGTCACCTTGGCGACCTCCGCCTCGACCGTCGGACGGTCCGGCGAGGGCGGCGCCGTGCCCGGACGAACGGCCACCAGGAACTGCATGCGGGCCAGCTTCAGCTCGACGATCCGGTCGTCGCGGCCGATGACGTCACCCGGCCAGAATGCGCTGATGACCTCCTCGACGCGGCGCCGCGTCTCCGGCCCGAACCGGTCGGCCGGGAAGTAGACCAGGACGCTGACGAAGTCACGGTTGAGGTGGATCCGAGCGAAGACGCCGACCGACCCGTGCTCGGCCCGATCCACGACGAGCTGGGCCAGGCGCAGCAGATCGGCGGTCGGCGCCTCCAGGAGCTCGTCGCGGGGCAGCGTGCGCAGCGCCGCGAGCAGCAGCCGACCGGTGTGACTGTCGGCTCGAACGCCCGAGCGCAGGAGGATCTCCGCGATCCGCCGGCGCACGACGGGAACGCGGCCGACGGTGCCGTCCTCGGCGTTCGTGATCAGGCCGAGAAAGACATGCACCATCTGCGGACCGGCGCCGGTGGCCGGCGTGACGACGGTCACGCAGTCGTAGCGCACCGAGCGCCGCACCGTCGAGACGAGGGGCGACTTGAAGATCACCAGCGGGGCGCCGCTGCGGAACGCGGGCAGCAGCTCGAGGGCTGAGATGCGGGCAGCGCCACGCAGTACGCCCTGCGCGGCCTCGTCGTGGGCGCGGGCGCTCGGGTTGGCCAGCTCGTTGGCGGAGTACGCGGCGTGGCCGAGGATCATGTAGTTGCCGTCCGCCAGCCACCGCAGCAGCTCACCGGCCTCCTGACTCGTCTCCCGGTCGAACTCGCCCGGGTCGGCGGCGAGCTCGTCGGCGAGCAGGCGGATCAGGCGATACATAGCCGGCGCGTCAGCGACCGCATGATGCACGTCGGCGAAGATCTCGGGGAGCGCGTCGGCCAGTTCGGCGTGCTGGTCGCCCGGGACGGTGTCGATCTCGATGTGCATCCACGACTCGACGATCGCGCCGTCGGGCACGTCGGCGTTGTCGTCGATGTCATACACCTGCGTGAGCCGGCCGTCCGCGTCGCGGGCGACCACGATCTGTGGATGCAGCAACCGCTCGGGCGGCAGGCCGCGACGATCAAGTTCGGCCCGCACCGAGTCCACCAGATACGGCGCGTCCGGGGTGACGACGTCGATCGCGGTCGTATCGGAGTCCAGGTCGTACACCCGCAGCAGCGTCGCCTGTCCCGCCCGCACCGCACCGAAGGCGAGGTTGTCGCGGGCCAGCGCGGACAGGTCGCTGCCGGCACGACCCGGAAGTTGACTGCCCGCGTGCGCGAGATAGCGCCGAGCGAACAGGTCGGGGTCGACGTTCGCACGGCGCGCGGTATCGGTACCCGGGCGGGTGTCGGTCATGGATGGTCACCTCGTTGTGACTGCTCCTGGACGAGCACTCAGCCATCCTTGCACTCACTGCCACGATGGGTGCCATGAGCCTTCCCGATTCCGCGCGGCCCCGGCCGCTGCCGACGAGCGCGTCCTACGGCATCACCGTCCGGCTCTACGCCGACCCGTCCGCCTCGGTGGTCGGCGAGCTGGCGACGGCGGTCGGTCACGCCGGCGGGTTGATCACTGCCATCGACGTCACGGAGTCGCGCGCCGACCGGATCACGATCGACGTGACCTGCTCGGCAGCCAACGGCGAGCACGCGGCGGAGATCGTCGACGCGATGCGCACGGTGCCGGGCGTGACGGTGCACCGGGTCAGCGACCGGACGTTCCTGCTGCATCTCGGCGGCAAGATCGCGGTCGAGTCCAAGGTGCCGCTGCGTACCCGCGACGACCTGTCGATGGCCTACACACCTGGCGTCGGCCGCGTCTCGCTCGCACTCGCTGCGCACCCTGAGGACGTCTCGAAGCTGACGATCAAAGGAAATTCGGTCGCAGTAGTGACCGACGGGTCGGCCGTGCTCGGACTGGGCAATCTCGGGCCCGGGGCGGCGCTGCCGGTGATGGAGGGCAAGGCCGCGCTCTTCAAACGATTCGCGAATATCGACGCCTGGCCGATCTGTCTCGACACCCAGGACACCGACGAGATCGTGCGGATCGTCCGGGGTATCTCGCCCGGCTTCGGCGGGATCAACCTCGAGGACATCTCCGCGCCGCGCTGTTTCGAGATCGAGCGTCGCCTGCGCGCGGAGCTGGACATTCCGGTGTTCCACGACGACCAGCACGGCACCGCGATCGTGGTGCTCGCCGCGCTGACCAACGCGCTGCGCTGCGTCGCCAAATCGGTGTCGTCGGCGCGGGTGGTCGTGGCCGGCGGCGGCGCGGCCGGCACGGCGATCGTCACCCTGCTGACGGCGGCCGGTGTCAAGCACGTGCTGGTGTGGGACCGCGAAGGCATCCTGTCGCCGACGGACGCGACGCTCGGCCCGGCCAAGCGGGAACTGGCCGAGCTGACCAACCCGGCGGGCGTCACCGGCGACCTGCACGACGCGCTGCGCGACGCCGACGTGTTCATCGGGGTCAGCGCGCCCGGCGTGCTGCCGGCGACGTGGATCGCGGACATGGCGCCACATCCGGTCGTGTTCGCGCTGGCCAACCCGGACCCCGAGGTCGACGTCGACGCCGCCCGCTCGCTGGCGACCGTGCTGGCGACCGGCCGCAGCGATTACCCGAACCAGATCAACAACGTGCTGGCGTTCCCCGGCGTGTTCCGTGGCCTGCTCGACGCGCGGGCGCGTGAGGTCACCACGTCGATGCTGCTCAGCGCCGCGGACGCGTTGGCGCACTGCGTATCCGACGAGCAGCTCAACCCGACCTACATCGTGCCGTCGGTCTTCGACCCGGCCGTGCCGACGGCCGTCGCCGCCGCCGTCCGCGAGGCCGCCGCGCCGATGGTCGAGCCGCTGGCCGACCACGGCATGACGTAGCCGAATCGATACCTGCCCGGAGAACCGCGGCGCCCGCCCCCCTCGTCCATTAGTGCGACAGAGGGAGCGCGTCATGAGGCGGATCTGGATGTGGGCGAGCGTCGGGTTGGTCGGCCTCGTGGTCGTGGCCGGCTGCTCGGGGGGCGGTTCGTCGACGTCGTCGAGCGGCCGGTCGGCGCCGGGCGCCCTCGCGCCCCAACCGGCCGCCAACAGCGAGGCCGGCGGAGGCGCCGCGGCGGGTAGCGGCGCGCCGAACTACAAGGCGCCCGCCGGCGGCTCGTCCGCGCAGCTGATCGACGCGCCGGCGCTGATCCGCACCGTCGACCTGGTCGTGCGGGTTGCCCGGCCGGACGACGTGGCCGGGCAGGCCAACCGTGCTGGTCACATCGTCACGAGCGTCGGCGGTCGCATCGACTCCGACGACCGCACGTCAGGCGACCATGCCACCGCGGCGCTGATCCTCAAGGTTCCACCGGACTCGCTGGCCTCGGTACT
The DNA here is from genome assembly GCA_025465405.1 of Pseudonocardiales bacterium. GTDB lineage: Bacteria > Actinomycetota > Actinomycetes > Mycobacteriales > Jatrophihabitantaceae > RYN-117. The sequence goes on from JAODNL010000118.1 coordinate 10,598, forward strand.
CGCGCAGCTCGCGGCGTTGGGCAAGGAGGTCTCGCGGTCGTCGAGCACGAAAGACGTGACCCAGCAAGTCGTCGACGTCACGTCCCGGGTGCGCAGCGCGGAGCTCGCGATCAGCCAGCTCAACGCGCTGTTCCGGCAGGCCACCAAGCTGGGGGACATCATCACGCTCGAGCGCGAGCTGTCCCAGCGCGAGGCGGACCTCGAATCGCTGCAGGCCCAGAAGCGTTCGCTGGACGCGCAGACCTCGATGGCAACCGTCACTCTCGAGCTGACCTCGCAGCCCGCGCCCGCACCGGCGAAGCATCGTGAGCGCAGTGGATTCACCGGCGGGCTCGCACGGGGGTGGGACGCGTTCACCGCAGCGGCGA